>NZ_JAMYQP010000005.1:0-259261 GCF_040320945.1 Mesorhizobium sp. M0587 | reverse complement strand
GCGCTCGACACCTCTCCCCCGATCGACGGGGTAGAGGAAGGGCGCGACCTTATTTCAACTAGCGCTCTTCCGCTCTCTCCGGAGGGGAAAGAGGAGGCGCTGCGAAGCAGCGACGGAGTGGGGGAAGCCGGTCCTCGATGGTACAGCCGCCGACAAGCGAGCACGCAGGTCGAGCCGGTCGACCCCCACTCCGTCGAGCTTCGCTCGACACCTCTCCCCCGATCGACGGGGGAGAGGAAGGGCGCGACCTTATTTCGACTAGCGCCCTCCGTTCTCTCCGGACGGGAAAGAGGTGGCGCTGCGAAGCTGCGACGGGGTGGGGGAAGCCGGTCCTCGATGGTACAGCCGCCGACAAGCGAGCACGCAGGTCGAGGCGGTCGACCCCCACTCCGTCGAGCTTCGCTCGACACCTCTCCCCGATCGACGGGGGAGAGGAAGGGCGCGAACCTTATTTCGACTAGCGTCCTTCCGCTCTCTCCGGAGGGGCCTGTAGGGGAGATTGCTATTCTTCAGCTCGCCTTCAACCTTGACCCCGTAAGCAGGCCGCGTTCCTCAAGCACGGGATAGGCCATGGACGCCAGCAGCGAGTTGATCTGTTTCAGGTCGCGGATGGTATCGAGGTGGATGGAGCTGGTTTCGACACTCTTGGCGGTGCCGTCGCGCAGCCGCTCGAAATGGCGGGCGCTGGTTTCCTTCTCGCGATCGCGCAGCCGGTCCTTTTCCAGCACCAGCTGGCGGGCCGTCTCGGGGTCGCGCGATACCAGAACGTTGAAGGCAAGCCGGGCGTTGGCAAGCACCGAACCGTGGAAGGCGGACAATTCGCTCCAGCCCTCGTCGGTGAACTCAAGCCCGCGGTCGAACTTCTTCTTCACATGCACCAGCATGTTGCGCACGATGATGTCGCCGACCTGCTCCAGCTTGACGCAGGCGCCGATCAGCTCCTGGCAGCGCAGCGCCTCGTCCTCGGTCAGCGGATTCTTGGTGATCTTGGCAAGGTAGAGTTTTATGGCCGCGTGCCTGCGGTCGACGCGGTCGTCGAGTGCGGCCAGCGCCTTGATCTTGTCGGCATCGGCGCTCTCATAAAGCTCGATGATGCGCTTGAGCATGATCTCGACCGTCTCGCAGACCCGCACCACCTCACGCGTGGCATTGGCCAATGCCTGGCTTGGCACGTCGAGCGCGCTCTCGTTGAGCGCGGAAAGCTCGACGACGTCGAGCGTGGCGGCCGGCGCCGGTGCTGTCCCCAGGGCGACGATCTTCTCCGAGGCGCGGTAGACGAGGCCGGCCAGCGGCAGGCCGGCGAGCAGGATCAGGACATTGAACAGGATATGGGCGTTGACGATCTGGCCCGCCGCCGTCGAACCGAGAAAGGCGAAGTGCGGCCGGAAGATCATGACCAGGATCAGCATGACCAGCGAGCCAAGCCCGCGCATCAGGAGGTTGCCGATCGGCACGACGCGCACTTCCGGGCTCGACGAGCGGGTCAGCATCGGCGCGATGATCGAGGAGCCGAGATTGACGCCCAGGATGAGAACGACGCCGAGTTCCGGCTGGATCAGGCCACGGCCGGCCAGCGTTGCCATCAACAGGACCGCGGCGATGCTCGACTGGAACAGCCAGGTGATCAACGCGGCCAGCAGGTAAGCGGTGATGGAATCGCTGGAGAAGTAATTGATGATGACCGGCATCAACTGGCTGTTTCGCAGCGGCTCCGATGCCTGGCCGATCATCTCCAGCGACAGGATCAGCAGGCCGATGCCGACCAGGATACGGCCGGTCTGGCGCCAGTCGCGCCGCTCGGTGGCCATGAACATCACCGTGCCGGGGATCAGGCAGAGCGGCACCAGCAGCGTGAGATCGAAGGTGAGCAGCTTGACCACCAGGGCGGAGCCGATCTCGGCGCCGCGCACGGCAAGCTGCCCGGCGGCGCCCGAGACGATGCCGGAGCCGGCGAAGGAGCCGACCAGCAGCGTGACGGCGGTCGAGCTCTGCAGGGCGATCGCAAGACCGGTGCCGGCCAGCACCGCCATGACCGGATTGCGCATGGTGGCGCGAAGCTTGTGGCGCAGCACGTCGCCATAGGCGCGTTCGACGCCCGTCTTCACCATACGGGTGGCAAACAGCATCAGCGCCACCGCGCCGGCCAGATGCAGAAGGACGACGGAGCCGCTCATTGCCGTGCCTGCGTGAGGACGCCGCGCGCGATTTCAGCGGCGCGACGATCAGCGGGCGAAACAAGGGTACGAATCAGGGTCATAACAGTCGTCGACAATAGCTGGAATACTTTAGCCGAATAATAAAATTTTGTCGATTTCGAGGGGCCGCCGCAGCGCGACAGGCCGTGTCGGAAAATGGACGAATGCGCAAATGGTTGCATCGCCGGGCGGCCAATCGGCCAAGCTTGCCGCGCCGTTGAGCGCTCGCCTTTGCGGTGATGTTCAATTCTCCGGGGTAAACAAAGGAATTCATTACGCAATTGTAATGTCGATGTTCAGTTTCGGTTCATTCTCCAGCCGCTATTCCCTGGGCATCGACAACCAGGAGACTTCCCATGAAACGCATTGTTCTTTCCGCGCTCGCTTTCTCGATGCTCGCCGCCACTTCGCTCACCGGCCAGGCGGCGCCGATGAACGCCCCGGTCGCGTCGCAGTCGAACTACGCCAAGGTCGACTGGCAGAAGCCGGGCAAGCATGTCGACATGCGCGAGCGCGTGGTGAAGAAGAGGGTCGTCGTCGTGAAGCGCAACAACTGGCGCAATGGTCAGAAATATTCCGGCTGGAGACAGCACCGGCCGATCCGCGATTACGGCCGCTACGGCCTGCATCGCCCTGGCCGCGGCCAGGAATGGATCCGCGTCGGCAACGACTATGTGCTGGTGGGTATCCTCTCCGGCGTCGTCTTCGGCGCACTCGCCGGGCAATGAGCCCGAGTTTGCCAGACTGGACCTGAAAGGAGGCGGCCCGCAGCGGCCGCCTTTTGCCCTGTGGAAACCGGGTATGGCCCCTAATGGGGGTCGTCGGATTTCGCAAGCATGATTATATGAGGGGCAAACGAGTTCCCTAATGCGCTTTCCGCCCGCCTTCCTCGACGAGATACGCGACCGCGTGCCGATTTCATCTGTGATCGGCCAGCGCGTCGCGTGGGATCGCAAGAAGACCAACGCGTCGCGCGGCGACTACTGGGCCTGCTGCCCGTTCCACGGCGAGAAGAGCCCGTCCTTCCACTGCGAGGACAAGAAGGGCCGCTACCATTGTTTCGGCTGCTCGGTCACTGGCGATCATTTCAAGTTCCTCACCGAACTCGAAGGATTGAGCTTTCCCGAGGCGGTCGAGAAGATCGCTGACATGGCCGGCGTGCCGATGCCGGTTCGCGACGCGCAGGAGGAGCGGCGTGAAAAGGAACGCGCCAGCCTGACCGATGTCATGGAGATGGCGACCGCCTTCTTCCAGGAGCGCCTGCAAAGTCCCGAAGGCGCGAAGGCCCGCGCCTATCTGCGCGACCGCGGGCTGACGCCGGCGACGCAGCAATCGTTCCGGCTCGGCTTCGCGCCCGACAGCCGCAATGCGCTGAAGGAGCATCTCGCGGCCAAAGGTGTCCCGAAGGCAGATATCGAGGCCTGCGGGCTGGTGCGCCACGGCGACGACATCCCCGTTTCCTATGACTGGTTCCGCGACCGCATCATGTTCCCGATCCCGGATTCGCGCGGCAAGATCATCGCCTTTGGCGGCCGGGCGCTGGCGCCCGATGCGCTCGCCAAATACATGAACTCGCCCGACACCGATCTCTTTCACAAGGGCAACGTGCTCTACAATTTCGCCCGCGCGCGAAAAGCGCTGGCCAAGGGCGGCACGGTCATCGCCGTCGAAGGCTATATGGACGTGATCGCGCTGGCGCAGGCCGGCTTCGAGAATGTGGTGGCGCCGCTCGGCACGGCGCTCACCGAAAACCAGCTTGAGCTGTTGTGGCGCATGGCGCCGGAGCCGATGTTGTGCTTCGACGGCGACAAGGCCGGGCTGAAGGCGGCATGGCGGGCCGCCGACATGGCGCTGCCGTCGGTGCAGGCCGGGCGTTCGGCGCGTTTCGCGCTGCTGCCGGAGGGCAAGGATCCGGACGATCTGGTCAAGGCCGAGGGGCCGGAGGCCTTTCGTGCCGTGCTCTCCGAAGCACGGCCGCTGGCAGACTTGTTGTGGATGCGGGAGACGGCGGGTGGTGTCTTCGACACGCCGGAGCGGCGGGCGGAACTCGAGAAGACGTTGCGCGAGCTGACCAGCCGCATTCGCGACGAAAGCCTGCGCTATCATTACCAACAGGAGATGCGCGAGCGGGTGCTGACGTTCTTCGGCGCCCAGCGCAGCGCGCGCCAGGGTGGCGGCCGGCCGGGCGAGCGCGGCCAGGCCAAGGCCGCGCCTGGCGGGCAATTCGCCAAGGGTGGCGGCGGACGCACCGCGATCACCGAAAGCCTCGGCCGTTCGGCGCTGGTCAAGCGCGGCAGCGAGGGCATGTCGGTGCGCGAGGCGACGATCATCGTCGCGCTGGTCAACCATCCGGCGCTGATCGACGAGAATTTTGCCCATGTCGAGTTTCTCGATCTCGCCAATTCAGACCTGAGGCGACTTCACACCGCCATCCTCGATGCGATGGCGCATGACATGGCCAATGACCGCCACGCCGTGGTGGCGACGATCGAGCGCGCCGGCTGCGCCGAGATCTGGGAGCGCGCCGTCGGCCTGATCAGGCGGGCGCGGCAGTGGCCGGCGCTGGAGACGGCAGCTCTCGAGGACGCCCGCGACGCTCTGAACCAAGCGCTGCACTTGCAGCGCAGCGCGCGCACCTTACATAAGGAGCTGAAACAGGCGGAAGCGGCGCTCGAGGCGGATCCTTCGGACGAAAACTTTCGCCATCTGATCGAAATTCAGGCGCAATTTCAGGATGTGCAAGCGACGGAAGCGCTAATCGAAGGGTTTGGCGTTTCCTCGGGCAGGGCTGGGCGAGCCTAAGTGCAAGCGAATGAAGGAATGAGGGCGCGGCCAAGCCTCCGCTGGAGGCCGGGCGCGCTAAGTCGGGTAATTGATTCGCTTTTTTCATGCGAATCATGCGACAGGCGCTTGACCTTCCGGCAGAATGGCGGAATCAGGACGATTCGAAACGTTAACCCGCACCCGCGTCGACGGGAAATACAGCGATGTGAGGTGCTGGTCACTGGACAGGCAGACAGCCTGCCACAGATATCAGGGTTAATCTGGACTTAATGCATGCCGCCCAAAAGTGGAAACCAGTTTTGGGGCAGCGGCATGCACCAAACAAAAGAGTTGATGCAGTTACTGGCCCGGTGAGGCGCGTTTCAAAAACGAATCCGATTTGACTGGTCCGACAGCTTATGCGGCCTCGATGTCAGGCCGCTAGGAGAAGATAAAAACTATGGCGACAAAGGAAAAGGAAGAGGTCGAGACCGAACGCGAAGGCGCCACCGATGGCCCTCTGCTCGACCTTTCCGATGATGCTGTCAAGAAGATGATCAAGGCCGCCAAGAAGCGCGGCTATGTCACGATGGACGAGCTGAATTCGGTACTGCCTTCCGAGGAAGTGACCTCCGAGCAGATCGAGGACACGATGGCGATGCTGTCCGACATGGGCATCAATGTCGTCGAGGATGACGAGCAGGGCGAAGAGGCCGAGGCCGGCGACACCGCGGCGGACGCCGAGGAAGACGCCAACGAGCTGGCCGAGCAGACCGGCACCGCCGTTGCCGCCACCACCACCAAGAAAGAGCCGACCGACCGCACCGACGATCCGGTGCGCATGTACCTGCGCGAAATGGGCTCGGTCGAGCTTCTGTCGCGCGAGGGCGAAATCGCCATCGCCAAGCGCATCGAGGCCGGCCGCGAGACGATGATCGCGGGTCTCTGCGAGAGCCCGCTGACCTTCCAGGCCATCATCATCTGGCGCGACGAGCTCAACGAATCGAAGATCCTGCTGCGCGAGATCATCGATCTCGAAGCCACCTATGCCGGTCCCGAAGCCAAGCAGGCGCCGGTGGTCGAGCGTATCGAGGAAGCGCCCAAGGTAGAGGAAAAGCCGCGCCGCGGTCGCGACGAGGAAGACGACATCACCAATGTCGGCGCCGACACGCGCGGCCTGACGGATGACGACGAGGACGACGAGGACGAGGCCAGCCTGTCGCTGGCGGCAATGGAAGCGGAACTGCGCCCGCAGGTGATGGAGACGCTCGACGTCATCGCAGACACCTACAAGAAACTGCGCAAGCTGCAGGACCAGCAGGTCGAGAACCGGCTGGCCGCCGCCGGCACGCTGTCGCCCAGCCAGGACCGCCGGCTGAAGGAGCTGAAGGACCAGCTGATCAAGGCGGTGAAGTCGCTGTCGCTCAACACGGCGCGCATCGAGGCGCTGGTCGAGCAGCTCTACGACATCAACAAGCGCCTGGTGCAGAACGAAGGCAAGCTGCTCAGGCTCGCCGAAAGCTATGGCGTTCGCCGCGAGGAGTTCCTGAAGGAATACCAGGGTTCCGAGCTCGACCCCAACTGGACGCGCTCGATCGCCAATTTGACCTCGCGCGGCTGGAAGGAATTCACCAAGAACGAGAAGGACGCCATCCGCGACCTGCGCGCCGAGATCCAGCATCTGGCCACCGAAACGGCGATCTCGATCCTGGAATTCCGCAAGATCGTCAACCAGGTGCAGAAGGGCGAACGCGAAGCCGCGATCGCCAAGAAGGAAATGGTCGAGGCCAATCTGCGTCTCGTCATCTCGATCGCCAAGAAATACACCAATCGCGGCCTGCAGTTCCTCGACCTGATCCAGGAAGGCAATATCGGCTTGATGAAGGCGGTCGACAAATTCGAATACCGCCGCGGCTACAAGTTCTCGACCTACGCGACATGGTGGATCCGGCAGGCGATCACCCGTTCGATCGCCGACCAGGCGCGCACCATCCGCATTCCGGTGCACATGATCGAGACGATCAACAAGATCGTGCGCACCTCGCGCCAGATGCTGCACGAGATCGGCCGCGAGCCGACGCCGGAGGAACTGGCCGAAAAGCTCGCCATGCCGCTCGAAAAAGTGCGCAAGGTGCTGAAGATCGCCAAGGAGCCGATCTCGCTCGAAACGCCGGTCGGCGACGAGGAGGATTCGCATCTGGGCGATTTCATCGAGGACAAGATGGCGATCCTGCCGATCGACGCGGCGATCCAGGCCAACCTGCGCGAGACGACGACGCGCGTGCTGGCCTCGCTGACGCCGCGCGAGGAGCGCGTGCTCAGAATGCGCTTCGGCATCGGCATGAACACCGACCACACGCTCGAAGAGGTCGGCCAGCAGTTCTCGGTCACCCGCGAGCGCATCCGCCAGATCGAGGCCAAGGCGCTGCGCAAGCTCAAGCACCCGAGCCGGAGCCGCAAGCTGCGCAGCTTCCTGGACAGCTGAGACTTACCGATTGCAAAGAGATCAAGGGCGCCTGACGGGCGCCCTTTTTCGTTCGTGCCGTGCTCCGTCGGTAGCGCTCTTGCGGCCAATGCCCTTCGGGAGGATAATTTCGCGTCGGAAGCATTTTCTGGGCGACAAACCCGGATCGCCCGCCCCGGCGAAACCGCCGTGCTCCGTGGCCCCGGAGGGAGGTGTGCCATGACAAGCTATATCGTGCTGATGAACTGGACCGAGCAGGGCGCCAGAAATGTGCGCGATTCACCGAAGCGACTCGACGCCGCCAAGAAGCAGCTGGGAGACATGGGCGGGTCGTTCAAGGCATTCTACCTGACCATGGGTGAATACGACATGGTGGCGGTGGTGGAGGCACCCGACGACGCGATCCTGGCTCGTTTCTCGCTGATGCTGGCAGCGAGCGGCAATGTCAGGACGCGGACAATGAAAGCCTTCCCGGAGTTCGCCTATCGCGAGATCATCACCTCGCTCGGATGAAACCACCAGAACGCCCGAGCCCGCCAAGGTTCGGCGGGCTTCGGCATTTCTTGAACGGCTGCGATATCGTCCTGACGGCGCCCGTCGCCGTACGCTTGCATGTTGCGGGGCAGCGGCATTTTCTGGATAGTCCGCACGGTCTTTCAGCCGCGTTGCGAGCATATGCCCAAGCCTCTCCTGACCGTCTGGTACAACACGCGCTGCCCGGTCTGCGATGCCGGCATCGGCAGGCAGAAGCGGCGGCTGATCGAAGCGGTCAAAGCCGGGCGGATGGAATTTCGCGACATCAACCTGGAGCCGTCGGCGCTTGCCTGGGCGGGCGCGTCGCTTGAGGATATCCGCCGCCGGCTGCACGCCATCGATGCGGATGGCCGGCTGCTGGTCGGCGCCGATGTCGCCATCGCCGTTTGGAAGACAACGCCGGGCGAGGGCTGGCTGGCGACGCTGTTCGGCAATCCGGTTGCCCTGCCGCTGACGCGCTTTGCCTATGATCGCTTCGCCGACCTGCTCTACGCCTGGAATCGGCGCAAGGGCCGCTGGTAGCGGCTAGCGGACAAGGATCGGGCGCCATCCGAGAATGCGAGCCTCGCGCGTGTCACTCAGATACATCGTAAGATATATCTTGACTCTATCGACCTGCGAGCCTAATTGAGATATATCGTAAGATAGAACTCAAGGAGCAATCAATGCACAAGCACAATCATTTCGGCGAACGCATGTTCATGCACATGGCCGGCAAGTTTGGCGGTCGTGGCGGCGGCGGTTTCGGTCCATTTGGCCATGGCGGTCGTGGCGGCGGACGCGGTGGCCCCGGCGACATGTTCCGTGCCGGGCGCATGCTGGCCGATGGCGATCTCAAGCTGATCACGCTGTCGCTGCTAGCCGAGGCGCCGCGCCACGGCTACGACATCATCAAGGCGCTGGAAGAGCGCACCAGCGGCATCTACAGCCCCAGCCCGGGCGTGGTCTATCCGACGCTGACCTTCCTGGAAGAGGCCGGCTATGCCGTCTCGTCGAGCGAAGGCAACAAAAAAGTGTTTTCGATCACCGAGGCCGGGCAGGCACACCTTGCCGATAATCGCCAGATGATCGACGGCGTCCTCGACCATCTCGAACGCTTCGGCCGCAAGATGGCCAAGGCGCGCGACTGGTTCGGCTGGAACGATGATGGCCAGGACCGGCGCGGCGGCCGGGGCGGGCGTTCGGAAACGCGCGACGAATTCCGCGCCGTCCGTCATCGCCTGCGTGCCGCGCTCAGCGACATCGTCGATGCGCCGGAGGACAAGCAGGCCGAAGCCATAAGCATCCTGGAAGCCGCCGCCGAGGCGCTGGAAGCGCTGTCGCACAAGTGACGCTTCCGGCCCGGGCGGACACGGCTCTTGCCCGCCAAGCCAAGGACCGATAGTGAAATTCATCCCGCGCCGCGCTACATGGTGCGGGATGAATGCTGTTGGAGGAAGCCCCGATGTCTTTTCTGAAGCGTCTTTTCGGAGGCGGCGGTGAAGCGGCCGAGCCAAAGAGCGCGGCACCGGCCAAGCAGGTCGAGCACAAGGGTTTCCTGATCAGCGCCACGCCCTACAAGACGGATGGTCAATACCAGACCTGCGGCATCGTCTCCAAGGAGATCGGCGGTGTGGTGAAGGAACACAAATTCATCCGCGCCGACCGCTTCGCCGGATTGGACGACGCCGTCGACATCTCGATCAAGAAGGGTATCCAACTGGTCGACGAGCAGGGCGAGCGGATTTTCGGGTAGGCTGCCGAGGCGACGATCGTCGGTATTGCGCCCGAAGCGGTCGTCGGACTTTCAGATCGGAGTCCGTCCCAGGCCGGTTGGTTCGCGGTGCGTTGGACGCGCCGCTTCCCTTCCGCAGCGCATGCCTGCCCAAATGCGCCCAGGTACGCTTATCGTGCGGACTTCACTTTTTTGTCTCGGGCTGTGCCGCTTTGCTGGAGGTCACCCCGCCTTTCGGTAGCGCGCGCCGGTGCCCCAGAAGGCTCCCGAGCAAGTTTCGTCTGCTCTTGCGCTCGACGAGGTCGATATCGCTGACAAGCTTTGCGCCGCCCTCGCGCCGCTCCAACGTGATCTTGCGGCTATGGAAAGCTTCCAACTCGGCGCGGTGCGCCACGCTCACGATGGTGATATCAGGCAATTCATGGATGATCGTCTCCATCATCTTGTCCTGGCTCTTCTCGTCAAGCGCCGACGTCGCTTCATCCAGCACGATGATATCGGGAGTGTGCAACAGGAGACGCGCGAACGCGAGCCGCTGCTTTTCACCGCCCGACAGGATCTGGTCCCATGGCGCGTCCTCCTCGATCCTGTCGCTCAGATAATCGAGCCCCACCTTGTCGAGGGCAGCGTTGATCTTATCCGGCGTCCAGTTGTCGGCGGCCCCTGGATAGGCGACTGCACGGCGAAGCGTTCCTGAGGGGATGTAGGGCCGTTGCGGCAACATGAACATTCGTTTTTCGGCTTGAAAATTGACGCTGCCACCACCCCACGGCCACAGACCCGCGACAGCCCGCACCAGCGTGCTCTTGCCTGAACCGGATTCGCCGGCCACGAGCACCCGCTCGCCTGGATCGATGACGACCTCGGTTTCCTTGACCACGGCGGTGCCGTCATCGAGCGACACGGACAGATTGTTCAAGCTGAGCATCGTGTCGCCTGCGGTTTCGCCGCGTTTGATCCGTCCCATGGCGTCGCTCTGTTCCGCACGCTCAAGTCCGTCGAGCGACATCATCAGCGAAGCGATACGCCGCGCGGAAGCGTTCCAATCGGCGAGCCGCGGGTAGTTGTCGACCAGCCATCCGAAGGCGCCCTGCACGATGGCAAAGGCGGAGGCGGCCTGCATGACTTGGCCGAGCGTCATGCTGCCTTCGAGAAATTTTGGAGCGCAAAGCAGAACCGGCACGACCGGCGCAAAAAGGCTCGACCCCTGCGACACCAGCGCCGTGCGCATGTGCTGGCCCGCTAGGAACGCCCACTGCTTCAGCACATTGGCGAAGGTCTTGTCGATCCCGCTGCGCTCCTCTTCCTCGCCACCAAGCAGGGCGATGCTCTCGCCGTTTTCCCGCACCCGCGTCAGCGTGTAACGGAACTCGGCCTCCGCCTGATTTTTTTCCTCGGAGAGGCGGACGAAATGGCGTGCAATGACCGCCATCGAGGTAGACGTGATGGCGGCATAGAGCACGGCGGTGATGACGAGGAAGCCGGGAATGGTGACGGTCGAACCTCCGATCGGCAGGGTCAGGGCGCCGCCGATCGTCCAGAGCACCACGATGAAGGTCGAGGCCGACAGAAACGCGGAAATGACACCAGCGATGAAATCGACGGGCGATTCCGTGGCTATGCGCAAATCATCCGCGATGCGGGCTTCGGGGTTCTGGTGGTCTCCGCGTACGAGGTTCAACTGATAATAGCGGCCATTTGCAAGCCAACGCGCGATGACCGCGGTGGTGAGCCAGGAACGCCAGCGGCGCTGAATCGTCATGCGGAAGAAGACTTGCGCAACGACAAGGCCTGCGTGTCCGGCCACGAGCGGCAGAAATACAGCGCTCAGGAAATAAACGGTGTGGGCATTGCGTTGCTCGATGGCGTCGAAAATCGCGCGATTCCAGACGTTTATTCCATACTGGAAACCGACATTGGTGCCGATCAGGATCAGTAGCCCGACCGAGCACGGCCAAGCGAGCTTGTCGCCGCCACGACCCCAGTAACCACGGGCGCTGATCCAGAAACGCCTCAGCAGGTATCTCTTGCGCGCCTGCTCGGCTTCCTCCGGTGTGAGCTCCGGACCGGGTTCGACGGGGTCCGGCGGCGGCGCCACCTCGCCGACAACCTCAGACGCGACTTCGACCTTCTTCTGGCGCGGTTTGGCGCCCACCGATTTCGGCTTGAATTTGGCCTCCAACATACCGGCGATAACGGCTTAAAAATCGGAAGGTTTCATCATGTCCGCCCGAGGTCGGCTGCCTGCAACCCCAGGGCGCTTCTGGTTATTCCGATACTCGCAACGGCCACACCTATGGCCGTTGCCGAAAGACAGCCTTGACCGTCGCAGCTCGCGCCGAGTGTCAGCTGCGGGCTGTCCCGTCATTGGCTTCATCAACCGCAGCCCCTGACATCCCTACGCCGCCTGCAACTCCCGGCGCGGCAGCGGCGGGAAGGCTATCGCTATGCCGACCGCGCCGAGGCCGATGAGGGCCGAGCCGATGAACAGCCAGGAATAGTTGGCGTAGGCGTCGAAGACCATGCCGCCGGCCAGCGGCCCCAGCGCCATGCCGAGACTGGACAGCATGGTGGCGGCGCCGAACACGGTGCCGAGGATGCTCTGGCCGAAATATTCACGCGCCAGCACCGCATAAAGCGGCATGACGCCGCCATAGGTAGCGCCGAAGATGACGGCCAGCATGTAGAACTGTTCCAGCCGGCTGATGCTGAGATAGGCGGCTATGACGATCGCCTGGATGGCGAGGCCGGCGATCAGCACCGGCTTGACGCCCAGCCGGTCGGCAAGCACGCCGTAGAGGACCCGACCGCCCAATCCCGCAAGACCTTCGACGCTGTAGATCGAAACGGCTGCCATGGGAGCGACGCCGCACAACATGGCATAGCTAACCATATGGAAGATCGGTCCCGAATGCGCCGCGCAGCAGGCAAAGAAGGTCAGGCCGAGCACGATGAACTGCGGTGAGCGCAACGCCTGGGGGACCGTCAGGCCGGCGCCCTCGGCGACCGGTGCTGAAGCCGTATCGGCTGCCGCCGGCTTCGGCGGCTGGCGCACCAGCAGCACCGCCGGCAACAGCAGCACCCAGGCGGTGATGCCGATGTCGAACATGGCGGTGCGCCACTCATAGGCCGAGATCAGCCAGCGGACAAAAGGCGAAATCGTCATCGGCGCAACGCCCATGCCGGCCGAAACCAGCGAGACGGCAAGGCTGCGGTGGGTGTCGAACCAGCCGGTGGTGAGCGCGATCATCGGCGCGAAGAAGGCGCTGGCCGCAAGGCCGACGAGCACGCCATAGGTGATCTGGAAGGTCATGAGCGAGCCGGCGCGGCTTGCCAGAACCAAAGCCAGCCCGAGCAGCACGGCACCGATCGTCACGACGATGCGGGCGCCGAAGCGGTCGGAGAGGGCACCCCAGGCGAAGCCGCCAAGGCCCATCACCAGGAAGTTCAGCGTCATGGCGCTCGAAATGCCGGCGCGCGACCAGCCGGTGTCGACCGCCATCGGCTCGAGAAAGATCGCCAGCGAAAACATCGTCCCGATGGCGACACAGGACATCAGCGCGCCAACCGCGACGATGGCCCAACGATAGGAAAGGTTCATGTTCTTCTCCCATGCCGTAAGGCATTTCGTTTGATGGCACGGCTTCGCCGCACCGTTTGCGTCCGAAGGACGCTGGCGCCGAGACCGATCCTACAATCCGGTTGCATTTTTTATCCAGTCTGGAACGGCGCCGTTTTCCGCCGTATCAGATCGGCAATTCCGACGTGGACTTGATGGTCTGACTGGGGACGTCGGTCTTGACGTTCTGCACGCCCTTGATGCGGCTGAGATGCTCCGACTGGAAGCGGCGGTAGTCGTCGATGCCGGCCGCCACCACGCGCACCATGGCATCGCAGTCGCCGAGCATCAGATAGCATTCCATCACCTGGGGCAGCTTGGCCACTTCGGTGGCGAAGTGCTCGATCGTGTCCTCGTCCTGCGCCTTCAACCAGATGCGGGTGAAGAAGGTAAGACCCTTGCCGATGCTGGCCGGATTGAGCACGGCTACATAGCGGTCGATGACGCCGGCTTCCTCCAGCAGTTTTACCCGCCGCAGGCAAGGCGAGGGGGAAAGCCCGACTTCATTGGCCAGATCGTTGTTGGCCATGCGGCCGTCGCGTTGCAGCGCCCGCAGGATCCGCTTGTCGATGTCATCCAGCTTCATGGTCTTGGATTCCAATTATTTCGCAATTCTCAACACTCAATGCCAAAATTTGGTGAAGCGCAACAATCTTCGCAACCAAATTGCGAGGCGCTGTGGGTATGTTTGCCACCGGTGTTCACGAGAGTTCAAATACAGGGGAAGGGGCGGCCGCGAGGCCGGCCCGAGGGAAAGCATGAGCATTTCACAGGCAGTCGAGACCACGGGCGATGGTTCGGGATCCGAATTCCGGCGCGGCGTGGCGTCGTGCGCACCGGTGATGTTCGGCACCGTCCCCTATGCGCTGGTGCTCGGCGCCCAGGCGATGCAGAAAGGGCTGAGCACGGTCGAGCTTTCGGCGCTGACAGGGCTGAATTTCGCCGGCGGCTCGGAATTCGCGGCGATCCAGTTGTGGACGTCGCCGCCGCATGTCGTGCTCATCGTCGCCATCACTTTCCTGGTCAACAGCCGTCATCTGCTGATGGGAGCGGCGCTCGCGCCGTTCCTGCGCGATTTGCCGCGGCGCAAGGCGTTTCCGGCGCTGTTCTTCCTATGCGACGAAAGCTGGGCGCTGGGCCTGGCCGACGCCAAGCAGCGCGCCGCCGCCGGCATCAGCCCGGCCTTCAGCCCGCGCTACTATATGGGCGCGGCGCTGGCGATGTATCTGACCTGGGTGGCCTTCACCACGCTGGGTGCCATGCTCGGGCCGATGCTCGGCCATGTCGAGACCTATGGTTTCGACATGGCGTTTCCGGCCGTCTTCCTGGTGCTGATGCGCGGCATGTGGAAAGGCATGGCAGCGGCGCGGCCCTGGCTGGTCAGCCTGGTCGTCGCGGCCCTTGTCTACCTCTTCGTTCCAGGCGCCTGGTATGTCGCGGCGGGCGCGCTGTCCGGGTTGGTCTCGGCTTGGTTCTTCTGGAGGGAAGAAGCATGATCGACGCAACGACGCTTCTCACCATCGTGCTGATGGCCGGCGTCACCTATCTGACCCGGATCGGCGGCTATGTCGTGCTGCGCAACCGCACGCTCGGCGCGCGCGCAACCGCGGTGATGGAAGCGGCGCCCGGTTGCGTGCTGATCTCGGTCATCGCGCCGGTCTTCGTTTCCCGGAATCCGGCCGATCTCGCGGCGCTGGCCATCACGCTGGCGGCGGCGACGCGTCTCTCGATGCTGCCCACCGTGCTGATCGGGGTCGCATCGGCGGGGCTGCTCAGGCATTTCATGGGGTAGCTGCCAGTTGAGCTCACAAGGTCAGCGGCCACCGTTGGGCGGCGTGTATAATGGTGAGTATATCGACTGTATCTCTGCCGACGCGATAGGGGACGATATAGGGAATATCGACCAAGACGAGTTCTCGCGTCGCTTTGATGCGCCCAACGCGACCCATGGCCGGCTGTTCGACAAGCAGTTCCGCTGCGGACAAGATGCGCGCAATAACGCGAGCGGCCGCTTCGGGACTGTCTTTCTCGATATGCGCGCCGATTTCGTCAAGCCGACGCAATGCCCGCTTGGTCCATCGGATTGTCTTGCGGCTCACGATCAGCCGGCGGGCTTGACATATTTCGCAAGCACGGCGGCCAACTCTTGCTCGTTGGCGAATTCGCCGCGCTCGGCCTCGGCCAATCCAGCCTCTATCTCCGCGATCTGCCATTCCTGGCGGGCGACAAAGTCCTCGATGGCTTGAGCGGCCACATAAGAGCGCGAGCGATCGAGCTTTTGGGCAAGCTGGTCAAGCCTGTCTGTCGTCTCGTCGGGGAGGCGTACGGTAAAGGCGATCATGGTTACGATTCATCTTGGTTCACTATGAGTATTAATGAACCAAGATGAAGCGTCAAGATTGCCGTATCGGGAAGCCCACGACGAGGGTCTCCCAGATGTTTCATGGGGCGGCAAGAAAAAGGCAGGCGCGGACGCCTGCCCTTTGATGGCGATGTAGATCAGTGCCTTAGGCGGCCGCCGCGACATCCCTGCTGGCAGCGACCACGGCATCGACCTTGGCGGTCGCCTTGGCCAGTGCGGCGGTCACCGCGTCAGCGCCCATGCCGACACCTTCGATGCGGATGACGTCGACGTCGGTCATGCCGAGGAAGCCGAGCACGCCGCGCAGATAGGGAATAGCGTGATCGAACTGCACGGCAGCGCCTTCCGAATAGATGCCGCCCGAAGCCAGCACGATGTAGACCTTCTTGCCGGTGACGAGGCCCTTGGGGCCGTTCTCGCCGTAAGCAAAGCTCTTGCCGGAGCGCGCGACATGGTCAACCCAGGACTTCAGCGTCGAGGAGATGCTGAAATTGATGAAGCCGGTGGCCAGGATCACGGTGTCGGCGGCGAACAGCTCGTCCAGCACGGCGTCGGAAACGCCGACGACTTCGGCCTGGCGCGGGGTGCGGGCTTCCGCGGGCGTGTAGATGCCGGTCGCATAATCGGTATCGATATGCGGCAGCGGGTTGGCGACCAGATCGCGCACGACCAGCGTCTTCGACGGATCGGCGGCGACGAGCTTCTGAGCGAATTCGGTGGCGACGTGGGTCGAGTGGGAGGCGGCGCCACGCGGGCTTGAGGTGACGAGAAGAATGGACATAACGGGCTCTCCAGTGTGAATTGATGTCCCGCTACATATGGGCTTTCGATCCATTCAATAAACTGGTATATTTTCTATACAATCCATCTATAAAATAGATATGGTGATGCAGCCCAATCCGACACTCGACCAGCTTCAGATCCTTGTTGCGGTCGCCGATACCGGCAGCTTTTCGGCCGCTGGCCGCAAGCTCAACCGGGCTCAATCCGTCATCAGCTACGGCATCGCCAATCTCGAGGCGCAGCTCGGGCTGAAGCTGTTCGAACGCGAAGGAACGCGCGAGCCGCAGCTGACCGAGATCGGCCGGGCGATGCTGGAGGATGCGCGGCGCATGGTCGGCGTGCTGCAGCGGATACGCTCGCGTGCCGACGGGTATCATCAGGGGCTGGAGGCCGAAGTCGCGCTGTCGGTCGATGCAACGCTGCCTTCTCCGGTGCTGGTACGGGTGTTGAAGGCGTTCGAAGCGCAGTTCCCAACCGTGATGCTGCGGCTGCATATCGGCACGCTCGGCCTGATCCCCGATCATGTAGTCAGCGGGCAGGCCGACCTCGGCATTGGCGGGTTGTTGGGCGAGGTCAATGTGCGTCTTGTGCGCATCGGCTTCATGTCGATGGTGCCGGCCGCGGCGCCCGGCCATCCGCTGGCGCTGCTGCCGAAGCCGGTGGCGATCGAGGATGTGCGCGAACACACCCAACTTGTCGTCACCGATCAATCCGAACGCACCAAGGGGCGCGATTACGGCGTCTTCGCCTACCGCACCTGGCGGCTGACGGACGTCTACACCAAGCATGCGCTAATGCGCGAAGGGCTCGGCTGGGGCGGGCTGCCGCGCTGGCTGATCGCCGACGACCTGGCGAGCGGGCGGCTGGTGGAACTCGATCTTGAACCCTACCGGGAGGTGCGCGCGCCGCTTTTCGCCATGCACCGCAACGATCGCAGCCCGAAACCGGCGGCCGCCTGGCTGATCGACCAGTTCAAGCGCCAGCTCGGTTGCTTCAACGAGTTCGAGCCGGGCGAAGTGCCTGAAGACGAGTCGGAGACAGCCCGTCAATCAGCGCTATGAGAACGGCGCGGTAATCCTCGGCCGAGCCGCCGGCCTCGATCGCCAGTGCCGCGCGGTCGAAAGCGGCGGCAAGCAGCGCGGTCAACGCCTCAGCTGGCAATCTCGTCATGGTGTTGCTCCGCATCGCCGCGATCAAGCCTTCGCGGAGTGAGCGGCTGCCGTGGCGGTTGTCGATCGCGTCCATGGCGGCGCGGCCAAGCACGGCCGGCCCGTCGAGCAGCAGCAGCCGCGTGCGGCCGGGCGCGCGCATCGCGGCGAGATAGGCATCGGAGCCGGCGATCAATGCGTCGCGGGCGTCGAGCGTGGGCGGCGAGGCGCGCTCTATCGCCTCGGCCACCGCCGCCGCCTCCCGCTCGACGACGGCTGCAAACAGCGTCTGCTTGTCGGCAAAATGGTGGTAGAGCGCGCCGCGCGTCACCCCGGCAGCAGTGACAATCTCGGGCGTGCCGGTCTCGGCATAGGATTTTTCTGTGAATAGTTTTCGCGCCGCGGCGATCAACTGGGCGCGCGTCGCCTCAGTGCGATCGCGGTTGGAACGGCGCGTGGAGTCCTGTTGCATACATGCAGCCTGTATGTTAATTCGATCTACATGCAGACTGTATGTTGGTTGATGGGAGAAGGAAAGATGAAGACCACGAGCTACTATCCGGTGCTGATGACCGGAGACGTCGCCGGCACGACAGCATTCTATGTCGAGCACTTCGGGTTCCGGCCGCTGTTCGAAAGCGACTGGTACGTGCATCTGCAATCGGTGGACAACAGACGCGTCAATCTCGGCATCGTCCAGGGCGACCACGAGACCATTCCGGAACAGGGGCGGGGCCGCACCTCGGGCCTGCTGATCAATTTCGAGGTTCGCGATGCGGATACGGTTTATGAGCGGGTGCTGGCCGCAGGCCTGCCGATCCTGCGGTCGCTGCGCGACGAGCCCTTCGGCCAGCGCCATTTCATCACCAGGGATCCGAACGGCGTGCTGATCGACGTAGTCAAGCCGATCCGGCCCAGCGCGGAATTCCTGGCGCAATATGCGGACGGCGCGGCTGGTTAGTCCCGTGCGATAGATGTCAGCTGCGCGCCACCGGCGTCACCGTCACCTGGCTGATGCCGGTGCGGCGCACGACGGTGCACAGCGTCTCGCGGCCGATGCGCTCGGCGTCAAGCAATCGTACCAGGTCGTCGACGCCGGTGACCGGGCGGCCGTCGATGGCGGCGATGATGTCGCCTTCCCTGAGTCCGGCCTGGACCGCCGGGCCGTCTTTCTCGACGCTGCGCAACCGCACAGCGGTGCTGGTCGACACTTGCGATAGAAGGGCGGCGCGGCGCGGCAAGTTGACGGTGTCGGCCGAGACGCCGATGAAGGCGCGGCGCACGCGGCCAAAGCGGATGATCTCCGAAATGACGAAGTTGGCGGTGTTGGACGCGACGGCGAAGGCGATGCCTTGCGCGCCGTGGATCATGGCGGTGTTGACGCCGATGACCTCGCCCGCCGACGACACCAGCGGCCCGCCGGAATTGCCGGGGTTGAGCGCGGCATCGGTCTGGATGACATCGTCGATCAGCCGGCCGGTCGAGGCGCGCATCGAGCGGCCGAGGGCCGAGACGACGCCGGACGTGACGGTCCATTCGAAGCCCAGAGGATTGCCGATGGCGATCGCGATCTGGCCGCGCCGCAGCCGCTTGGAATCGCCGAGCGGCGCCACATCGGCGAAGCTGCCGTCGGCACGCACCAGCGCGATGTCGGTGTCGGGATCGCGGCCGAGGACGTGGCCCTCCCGCGAGGCGCCGTCCGGCATCGACACACGCACCGTTTTAGCATCGCCCACCACGTGAAAGTTGGTGATGACCAGCCCGTCCGGCGTAATGACGAAACCTGAACCATGGCCGCCCTGGCCACCGATACGCTCGATGCGGCAGACGGCCGGACCGATGCGGTCGACCGCGTCGGCCACCGTCATTGAATAGGTATCGAGCAGCGTGTCATCTGATTGGAATTTCGTGGCGGCGAGGGCCATGGCGGGCTCCGTGTCATCAGGCATGAGGATGACTATATGTGCGGAGCAGCTACAACCGCCGCGACCTGACCAGATGGCAGTCAAACCAGCAACTAGCCGTCAGGCGAGTACCTTCGGGCGCGCTGTCGAGCGATATCTGGGGCATGAAAAAAACCCAGGAGACCGATATGACCGATTTCAACCTGAGTGCGTTTTCCGAAGCCATCGCCGATCTTGCCGCCAAGGCAGCGCCGGCGACGGCAAGCTTCGCCACGCATCATCACCGCACGGCAAGCGCGTTCTACTGGCGCGACGGCTATTTCGTCACCGCCGAGGAGGCTGTCGAGGCCGGCGAGGAGATCGAACTGACGCTGGCCTCAGGCGAGACGGTGAAGGCCGAGCTTGTTGGCCGCGATCCCTCGACCGGGGTGGCCCTGCTGAAGCCGGCGACTGCCGTCACCGCCGCGCCGCTCGCAAAGGCGGATGCGGTGCGGCCCGGCAACATCGCCATCGCGATCGGCAACAGCGACGGTTCCGCTCTGGCCGTCTCGGGCTCGGTTGGCGAGGTCGGCCCGGCCTGGCGCTCGATGCGCGGCGGCACTATCGACCGGCGCATCAATCTGGCCGTCGGCGCCGGCGGCCGCTTCGAGGGCGGCCCGGTGCTCGACGTCAAGGGTGCGCTGATCGGCATGCTTCTGTTCGGGCCGCGTCACCGGGCGCTGGTCATGCCTTACGAGACGATCGAGCGGGCGGTCGCGACCTTGCGCGACAAGGGCCATGTCGCGCGCGGCTATCTCGGTGCCGGCTTGCATCCGGTGCGCGACCGCGACGCACGAGGCGCTATGGTCATGAGCCTTGACGAGGATGGCCCGGCCAAGGCCGCCGGCCTTTCCCTCGGCGACATCATCGTGGCATGGAACGGCGAGGCGGTGCTTGGCCCGCGCGACCTGATCCGCAGGCTCGGCCCCGACAGCGCCGGTGCTCCGGTGACGCTCGGTGTGGTGCGCGGCGGCGAACAGCGCGACGTCGCGCTGACGGTCGGCGAAAAGCCGCTTTCCTGAGAGGATCGATGGACAGGCTCGCCAGCGACCGGATCATTGGTGACGGTGCCGCCTCGCGGCGGCTGGTGGTGTTGATTGCGCTTGGCGACGCGTCGCGCGCCGAGCGCTTGGCCGCCTCGCTTGCCCAGAGCGACGACCTGTTGCCGGTCCTGGCCGGGGCCGCCGACGTTGCCATCATCGACGACAGGAGCGGTGATGCCGTGCCCGCCGCCATTCCACGAGTGCTGTTGTCGGCGCGCGCCACCGATGAGCGGCCCACCGGCGAGGTGCTGGCCATAATGCCTGCCGGCGCGGATGATCTTTTGCTCGCCGCGGCGGTGCGGTTGGCCGCGGCCGGCTATAGCGTGTCGGGCGACGGCGGCCGCGGGCGACACGACGATTTCCGTGCCGGGGAAGGCGAGCCGTTCGAGGATGAGGCTTCCGACGAGCACGCCGCCCGCCCGGCGCTGTCGCCGCGCGAAGCGGAAGTGTTGGCGCTGCTGGCCGAGGGCGCGCCCAACAAGGTGATCGCGCGGCGGCTGAATATTTCCGTGCACACGGCGAAATTCCACGTCGCCGCGATCCTGATCAAGCTCGGAGCTGCCAATCGCACCGATGCGATTGCCATCGCCATGCGGCAGGGGCTGGTGCTGGTCTGATATCGATCATACAGCCGATTCAATATCGGTCAGCCGGAAATCGTTACTCTTGAACAGCAGCGGCATGGCTTCCAGGCGCGCCGTGGCATAGGCGATGCAGTCGCCGAAGTTCAGCGCCGCCGGATGCCGGCCCTTGCCGTAGCGCAGGAAGGCCTGACGGGCGACGGCAGCATGGTCGGCTGTGAACGGGATCGTCTCGATCGAGGCGGTGCGCAGGAAGTCGTCGAGGCGATCCAGGATTTCATCCTGCCAGCCGCCTGCAAGCACCATCGTCGTTTCAAGAAAGGTCGGCGCCGCCAGCAGCCGTCTCTTGGCTTGCGCGGTCGCCTGCACGAGACGCTCGTGGCCTGGCTCCGCACGCAGAATGGCGACAAGGGCCGAGGAATCGATGATCATTTCGTCGGGATTCCGAACTCATCGTAACCGAGGACTTCGACGTCGGTCATCGCATTTTTGCGTTTGGGGACATTTCCGGCACTGTCGGAGATCGCCATCAGTCGCTGAAACAGGTCGCTGGCGTCGTCGCGCGGCACCAGCCGTTCGCGTGCGACCTCGCGCTCGAGGCTCTGGCGGATCGCCTCCGTTACCGACACGCGGCGGCGGCGGGCGAGCTCCCGCGCCAATTGTTCGACTTCCATGTTCTTGATCGACAGCGCCATTCTATAATCTACCTGTTTTTATAGAATATAGATAGCGTGCCCGATAAGTCCGACAAGTTTCGAGCGGAGACCTGCGCCGGCCTCCGCTACGTCACCATGGCCTCGCACTGCAAGCTCTTGTATCGGGCAGCGGCGCGGGCAAGGATCGCGTGGAAGAGGCACAGACGACGCGGAGGAAAAATGTCGCTCAAGGGAAAGACGCTGTTCATCTCCGGCGGATCGCGTGGCATCGGGCTGGCGATCGCGTTGCGCGCCGCGCGCGACGGCGCCAATGTGACGATCGCCGCCAAGACCGCCGAGCCGCATCCGAAGCTGCCGGGCACGATCTACACCGCGGCTGAAGAGATCGAGCAGGCCGGCGGCAAGGCGCTGCCGGTGCTGTGCGACATCCGCGAGGAGGCGCAGGTGGCCGAGGCTGTTGCCAAGACCGTGGAAAAGTTTGGCGGCATCGATATCTGCGTCAACAATGCTAGCGCCATCCAGCTCACCGGCACGCTGGAAACCGACATGAAGCGCTACGACCTGATGCATCAGATCAACACGCGCGGCACATTCCTCGTCTCCAAAATGTGCATTCCGCACCTGAAGTTGGCCGGGAATGCTCACATCCTGAATCTGGCACCGCCGCTCGACATGAAGGCCAAATGGTTCAAGAATCACGTTGCCTACACGATGGCCAAGTTCGGCATATCGATGTGCACGCTGGGCATGAGCGCGGAGTTCGCCAAAGACGGCATCGCCGTCAACTCGCTGTGGCCGATCTCGACCATCGACACGGCCGCGGTGCGCAACCTGTTGGGTGGTGCGACGGTAGCGGCGATGAGCCGTTCCCCCGACATCATGGCCGATGCCGCGCACGCCATCTTCATGCGGCCGTCGCGCGAGGCGACTGGCAATTTCTACATCGACGAAGAGGTGCTGCGCGCCGAGGGCGTCAGCGATTTTTCAGCCTATGCGCCAGGAGCATCCGGGCCGCTGGCCGGCGACTTTTTTGTGCCGGACGAAGTGTTTGCTCGGACGGAGACCAGCATCAAGAGCATCTACTGACGGGGATCGCGCCGCCGCCGCCTCGTTCGGTCAGCTCGCCCCTTTTTGCAAGATAAAGTTTGCAAGCAAAAAGCCCCGCCGGAGAGGGCCGGCGGGGCTCAATGCGTCCCGCTGGAGTCGGGACGGGGCAGGGAACGCCCAGTCCTGAATCTGGGGTAGGCCACCTCGCGTTTCAATGAGCGGGGCCTAATGCCAGGACAATTCTTGTTGAACCGGACCGTTGCCCACAGGTGCGCCGATCCCGGCTTGCCGGGATGGGCCTTTCCTGCCGACCTGATTCCAGAGGCCCCCTCAAGCCTCTGGAAAAGCAGATCAATTGTTGCTGGCAACCGGCGCCACCAGCGGAGTAATGCGGCGGATGGCGACGCGTCGGTTCTCACGATTGGGCGCCGAGGTGTTGACCTTCAGATACTGCTCGCCATAGCCCTGCGTCGTCAGGTTCTCAGGCGGAATGCCGAAGGCGTTGGTCAGCGCTTCGGCGACCGCTTCGGCGCGGCGGTCCGACAGAGCGAGGTTCGCCTCCGGCGTGCCGACGGCGTCGGTGTGGCCTTCGATCAGGAAGGTCTCCGCCGGGTTCTTCTTCAACAGCTTCTCCATCGCGCTGGCGACACCCTCCAGCTTCTGCACCTCGGTGTCGGAAATCGAGGACGAGCCGAATTCGAAGTTCAGCGTGTCGAGATCGATGCGCCGCGCAATGTCGCGAACGCGAGCCGAGCGCTTGACCTCGTCGATCGAATAGAGGCGCTGGACCCTTTCCACCGGCGGCTGTTCGAGGAAGGTATAGTAGTCGTCCGGGCTTTCGACCTCCTCGGAATCGAGGATGTATTCCCGGCGCGGGATGGTTAGCCGCATCGGCGGCAGGTCGTCGCCCGGATCGCGCCAGTCGTCCTCGTCCTGATAGTCGCGCTCGTCGACATAGCTCAGGACGTATTCGCGCCCGTCGGACGTGATGCGCGAACGCTGGATGACGTCGCCATAGCGGTTGCGGATGGTGACGATCCGGATGCCGTTGTCGCGTTCCACCGTCTCGCGCGAGCGGCCTTCCGGCAGATCCTCATAGTAGACTTCCCTGGCACCGCGGGTCATGCGCGGGGCATCATTGCTCTGGACGAATGTCTCGTTATTGAGCTGGATGATAACGCGGTCGCCGATCTCCTTAAGCACGTCGACACCCTTCGGGCGGCGGCGGTCGCGGATGTTCTCGTTGGGCGCACGTTCGACCCGCTGGCCCTTTTCCTGCGTCGCCGGGACGATCTTCTCGGGCTTGATCTCCTGCTGGGCGGCTCTGTCGTCGGTTGGAGGCGGGCCTTGTTCGACGGGGGCGGTCATGGGCTTGCGGCTCTGATCGGCGCCTTGCTGGGCGTTTTGCCCACCATTCTGCTGCTCGCCATTTTGATTGGCGGGTCTCCTGCCGCCCTGGCCGTTCTCACCGCGGCCCTTGCGCACAGCCTCCTTCTGGCTGTCGAGGATCGGGGCAGCGTTCTTATCGGCGGGTGCCTCGCCCTGTACGGGATTTTCACCTTCGACGGGCGCTGCCTTGCTACTTGCGGCCGGCTGTTCGCCGGCTGCCGGTTGTTCACCCGTCGCGGGCTGTTCGCCAGTCGCAGGCTGCTCGCCGGCGGGTTTGCGACCGCGCTTTTTCGTCTTGTCCTGAGGCTGCTCGCCTTGCGCCGCGGGTTGTTCGGCGGCGGGAGCTTCCTTCGGTGTCGGGACGGCTTCCGGCGCAGCGGGCGCCTGTTCGGTGGGCGAGGCCTCCTGTTGGCCTTGCTTGAGCTTCCTGCGCGGATTGGCTTCCGGCTGGTTGTCGTTGGCCGGTGCCGGCGCCTGTTCGGTCTGCTGTTGCTGGTCGCGCTTCTTCCTGCGCGGTTGCTGCTCCTCGGCGGCCGGTGCGGCCTGCTCGGCCGGCGCCTGCTCGGTCTGCTGCTGGTTGCGTTTCTTCCTGCGCGGTTGCTGCTCCTCGGCGGCCGGTGCGGCCTGCTCGGCTGGCGCCTGCTCGGTCTGCTGTTGCTGTTCGCGCTTTTTCTTGCGCGGCAACTCCTGTTCGGTCGGCTGTCCGTCCTCGGCGGGCGCGTCCTGCGCCAGGACCAGCGGTGTCGCTCCGCGTTGCATAGGGCCGAACGCGGCGCTTCCCTGAAGCGGGGACGCGCCCAACGGCGCGGATGCCATCAGCAGGCCAAGTGCGGTGCCTGCCAAAATCCGTGGTTGGCGTTTCATCGAATTTCTCCTTGTGGGGTCCCATCCTTGCCCAAACCTTCATCAATCACATTGGTTCCGGTTTGCGGGCATTACCGGCAACGAAGGACGATTGGCCGGCGTTTTGAAGGCGACTTCATGTTTTTCCTATGGTGCGGCGGCGCAAGAGCGGCTCTCCGTTCCGCGGAAACGTCAAATCGCTCTCTCGATTTCGGACGGAAAACCGATTCACGCTTCCTGAATTGCTCTTGCTGTCATCGAGGTGCTTGACCTTGGCCCAGGCGAGGGCCACATCATCGGCGCAATGGAAAAGCCGTTCTGGAAAGCCAAGACGCTGGAGGCGATGAGCCCGGCCGAGTGGGAGTCGTTGTGCGACGGCTGCGGCAAATGCTGCTTGTCCAAGCTCGAGGACGAGGATACCGGCGAGATCTACTGGACCAGTGTCGGCTGCCGGCTGTTCGACGCGCAGACCTGCCGCTGCTCGGATTATGCCAACCGGCTGGCGCGCGTTCCCGACTGCGTCGGATTGACGCCGCAGAATGTGGGCACCATCAGCTGGCTGCCCAGCACCTGCGCCTACCGGCTGGTGGCCGAGGGCCGCGATCTCTACTGGTGGCACCGGCTGGTTTCGGGCAGTGCCGAGACCGTGCACGAGGCCGGAATTTCGATGCGCGGCCGGGTCAAGGCGAGCGAGACCGAGCTGGCCGAGCCGGAAGACTATTTTGACTATATGCTCGACGACGAGCCATAGGATTCGCGCCAGCGCGGCGAGCCTGCGGGATGAAGGCTTGTCCAGAACGGCCGTATCGCGGCTCGGGGCGCGGGCACCCGGCGCCGGCGCAATGCGTTCGGCCGGACGTTGTTCGAGCAGACGGCAAAATGAAGGGGGCCGGCAATTTTCCCTTTTCCTGCCACATGAACCGTGGATGAACGGCGAGTTCGTAAATAGTTCAGGCAGGCTGGCGCATTCTCCCACCATCGGTTCACGAGGACGGGCGAAAGCCCGCAACAAGGAGAGAAGACCATGTTCAACATTGTGAAGACGGCGGCCCTTTCGGCCCTGGTCGGCCTCGGCACGCTGGCGGCCATGCCCGTCCATGCCGACAGCCTGTATCTCGGATTCGGCAACAACAACGACCCGCGCTTCGGCGTCTATGCCGGCGACGACGGCTATCGCCATCGCCGTGACGAGCGCCGCGACGACTGGCGCCGCGACGACTGGCGCGACGCCGGCTGGCGCCGGGGCTGTTCGCCCGACCGCGCCCTCGACAAGGCCGAGCGCATGGGGCGCACCGCGTCCGCATCGCCGACGTCAACCGCCGCACGGTCAAGGTGATGGGCCGCCAGGACGGCGATCGTGTCGTGGTCGTGTTCGCCAACGAGCGCGGCTGTCCAGTTATCTATCGCTAATGCCTTGCAAGAAGGCGCATCATCTTCTCTGGAGATGAGCCTGGAGTAGCGGAGCCCCTGTCACAATCGGACGGGTGCGGCTCGAAAAAAACCCGCGGGAGCGATCCCGCGGGGTTTTTCATGCCTGCGCTGTCGGATGATCGTGGGCCGGATGGAGCCCGGCCATGATCGCCGAACCGGTTACTTCAATTCGAAGGTAACGGTGACCTGGACGTTGTAGGAATTCTCGCCGGCCTGCACCGGAGCCGCGCGGGCCGCGTCGAAGGCCTTGGCGTTGATCGGCATCGGCGTTGGCACGATGTTCTGGTCCGTTATTTCGAGCACCCGACCGAGGCTGACGCCGGCGGCTTCAGCCAGCGTTTTGGCCTTGGCCTTGGCGTCGGCGACCGCCTTCTTGCGGGCTTCGGTAACGGTGGCCGCCGGGTCGTCATTGGTGAAGGCGATGCCGCCGCCCTGGTTGACGCCGAGCGACACAGCCTTGTCGAGGATATCGCCGGTCTTGTCGACGTCGCGCACGCGCACCGATAGCGTGTTGGTCACCTGGTAGGCGACGAGTTCGGCCTCCTGGCTGCCGTCCGGCTTGTTGGTGTAGTTGTAGCGCGGGTTGATCTGGATGCCGGCGGTCTGCAGGTCTCGGTCCTTGACGCCGGCCGACTTCACCGCCGCGATCACGGCGGCCATGGCGTCGCTGTTGGCGTCGAGTGCGGCGCGCGCGGTCTTGGCTTCGCGCATGACGCTCAGCGTCAGGATCGCCAGATCGGGCGCCACGGTCGCTTCGCCTTCGCCCGACACGACGATGCGGGGCGGCGTCGGCAGATCGGCGGCCCCAGCCAGCGCCGGAAAAGCGAACGCGGCGGCGAGCGCGAGGGGCAAAAAGTGTCTGGTCATGAAAATCTCCTTGGTCCGCGATCAAGTCGCAAGGGTCGCGTAGGGCGCGATTATGGATTGATTTGGGCGATCTCCAAAAGCCCGTCGGGAAAGCCTTGTGCCGCGATGGGAAAAACATTAATCCAGCCGGCGTGGGGCCTGTAGCTCAATGGTCAGAGCCGGCGGCTCATAACCGCTTGGTTGGGGGTTCGAGTCCCTCCGGGCCCACCATTATCGTTATTTGTCAATGGCTTACTGAAGGTCCGCCAAGCGGTGATTTGCGGGCGACGTCACGTTGTCTGCAAATAAACGTGCTGAGACCTGGAGCCGCTAATGTCACTATCTGCGTCCGTTACCGCCGGAGGACCCGGAAAGACTGCCGGACTCGCTAGAGTGCTATTGGTGCGTTTGTTGTGGACGATGTCGAGGGTGAATTTCTGGCGGTCCACAGGGCCGCAGCGGATTGGGTGGCGAACACCGTCAACAATATCGCGACGAGAACCCTTCGAAGCATGACGCCCCCCAAACGCAACTCTGCCACTGCCACCTTATCTGTCGCATCAGGAGAACGATGGTCGTTATCGCTGCTGAGATGTTTATTCCCGATATAGAGGGTTGGGCCTTTATCCAGATGCTACGCAAATTTTCAACGACCAGAAATCTTGTCCTAAGTCATTCATTAGAAGCTAGAGAAAAGCATTCTCATGTCATTATTATAAAACAGTCAAGGCTTCTTCAACTGCGTTAGGAGAGTTTTGATCAAAAATGATTGCTCAGGAGGAAGCGCTTGCCGGCTTTCTTGACTATAGCGCCATGGGGGCGATTCCGGGGCTCTCGTCGTGGACCAAAGTAGCGGTGCCGTCTTCTACGTACGTCCTATACCCGTTGGCCTCCATTTTGCTGGGTCACCTAAAGGTAGCGTGTTCACGCCGATCCCGCCTGCCGTGATGTCCTTGTGCCCTACGCTGAATTTGAGCGGGCTTTTCATGATGTTGGCTTGAGGCACGATATCATGGGTTGTGGTTGTGTACGTCGAACCAGGCAAATCGCATGACTTGCCAACAACTCTGACGACCAATCATGAAGGAAAGCCGGTCGACGTGCCGGTCGTCATCGAAAATTCGGAGCCGTTTGAGGCACAATGAAGCAGATTGGGGGATGCCATGCCGACCTACGTCCTGAAGACTCGCATGCCGGCCTTGGCCGCCGCGCAGGCGGTCGCCGAGCAGACCATAATCGAAATCGCTGTTCCAGAAATGGTGCCGCGAAGCTGCCGCCTCGAAGGCTATGACAAGCGCGACATACCCACCTTCCAGGTGAACAAGCAAATTATCGCATACGCTTCGCCCGACTCGACTTTTGCGGTGACAAAGAAGCTGCTCGAAAGCGCACAGACGTCGATCCTGATCGGCATCTACGATTTCACAGCTTCCTACATGGAAGATCTCTTGCTTGCAGCGCTTGCGCGTAAAGTGAAGGTGTCGCTCATGCTCGACATCGACACCAAGATCGAGAGCGATATGTTTGATCGTCTCGTGCAGATGGGAGTGCGAGGAGTGTCGGCGCCGTCATGCGCGAATCCGACCGTGCACGTGTTCAGTTCTTCGCATGAAAAGGTTATTGTCATCGATGACGAGTGGGTGCTGGTGCAAAGCGGCAACTACAGTTCCAACAGCATCCCGATGAATGTCGAGGATGGCCAGGCGACCGCCCATTTCCGGACTGGGAACCGCGACACCGGTCTTGCTATCAAGTCGACCGAACTAGCGAAATTTTTCACCGACATCCTTGAGTCCGACATGGCTCTGGTTGAGGCAGTGCCTGAAATGTTGCGACGGCCGGTCGATGACGGATTTTTTCTGATAGAAGCGGCACCGAAGCATATCCCCGCAGAGATATTCCCGAGCGAGGAATTCCAGCTTGACGGCGAGTTGACGATCCAGCCAGTGTTGAGCCCCGATAATTATATGGATGTAATGCCTGCTCTTATCGCCAAGGCGCGAAAATCTATTCTGATCGAGCAGCAGTATATCAGATCGTCACAGCCGCTTGTAGGCAAGCTTCTCGCCGCGATTGCCAAGGCGCGCGATACGGCTCCCGACCTCGACATACGCATCGTTTTGGGCAAGCTGTTCAGCAAGAGCGACATCGTAAAGGAAAAGAAAAACCTGGAGAATCTTGCTGACGAGTACGGCCTGAAGCTGGCCGACAACATTCGCTACATTAACACGGATGAATTCGTCCACTGCCACAATAAGTTGATCGTGGTCGACGGTAAGAGCCTACTTGTGAGTTCGCAGAACTGGTCGGACGCGGCGGTATCGAAAAACCGCGAAGCGGGCGTGTGGCTGACACATCCGGGCATCGCTGAGTATTTCACCAAGATATTTGAAAACGACTGGGCAAGTGCCTTCCAGGAACTTCCAGCCGTCCCCGATACGGAGGTAATGACGCCTGAGGCGCTTGGCGAAGGCGGCTATATCCGGATAGATCGCGGCGACTACGAAGAGGTCTGAGACGTACTAAGCGTAGGTCGCGACCAATAAGTCGATTGGCAAAATGGGAGGGTTGGGGCTCTGCCACGGCGCAACGACCGGTTCTTGATCTCTACCTTACCTCAACCGCGGTTGCCCATCCCGCGCAGCGGGTGACGGCGACGGTGATCATCGACCGCCCAAAGCGACCGGAGACGCTCCACATCGAATCGGTCGCCGACAATCATCATCGCCTTGAGAGCACAGTGGCGCCCGCTGAACCGCATGAGTTCCAGGCAAGATTGTCCACAGGCATGATGCCGCGAACAGCGGAGAGGCGGCAGGTGGCATATCGCCAGGACGAGATTGAGCTGCCAACGGCGAACCTCCCTGTCGCCCGGTTCAATTCCATTCGAGGGCCGACATAAAGGACCATTGGCTGCGTATGATCTGCGTCAAAGTGGGATCCATGGCGCTGCGATAGTGGTGTGGGGCCGGGACATGTTCTTTCCCGGTCAAACATTCGCTGGAGCTGTCTTTTGGCGCATTTTCGTTCATCCCTTTTCGCCGCCGCCTTGACGATAAGCGTCACCTTGAGCGCTGGACCTGTTTTTCCCGCCGATCAGCCGAGCTTCAGCGACAGGATTCATACGCTGTGGGATCGGCTGGGAGGCGAGCAGCTCCCCGCCAACATTGCCATGACCAACGGACGCATCGAGGCGGAGGAAGTGCTGGTTTCGGCCAAGCTTGCCGGTCGCGTCTCGGACGTTATGGTGGACGAGGGCCAGACCGTCGACGCCGCTACCGCGGTGGCACGCATGGATACGGCCGATCTGCGGGCCCAGATGGCCGGCGCGCAAGCGCAGGTCCGCCGGGCTGAAAAGTCAGCAGCCGAAGCGGAAGCTCTGATCGCGCAGCGCTATAGCGAGCTTGTGCTCGCCCAGCAAGAGTATGACCGCGCATCCACGTTGAACGCGCGCGGCTATGGCAGCGGGCAGGTTCTCGATCTGCGCAAAAGCCAGTTCACAGCGGCGCAGGCCGCACGCATCGCTGCCGAAGCAGGACTGGACGAGGCACATGCGGCAACCGACGCGTCGCGCGCCGACGTTGCCCGTATTCAATCCTCGCTCGACGACTCGCTCTTGACGGCCCCGCGACGGGGGCGGGTGGAATACAAGCTCGTTCAGTCGGGCGAGGTGGTCGCCGCCGGCGCACCGATCGTCACGCTGCTCGATCTGTCGAACGTCTACATGACCGTTTTCCTGCCGGCGCAGACCGTTGGCCGCCTTGCGATCGGTGATGAGGCGCGGATCATCCTCGATCCTGCCCCCGAATATGTGATTCCGGCCACGGTTTCGTTCGTGGCGTCCGACGCACAGTTCACGCCCAAGACCGTGGAGACCCAGGACGAGCGCGAGAAGCTGATGTTCCGCGTCAAGCTGCAGATCGCTTCGAGCCTGCTCAAGCAATATGAGTCGCGAGTGAAGATCGGCGTGCGGGGCGTGTCCTACGTGCGGACAGATCAGACAGCGGCCTGGCCCACCGAGCTTGCCGTGAAGCTTCCGCAATGAGCGGTGCCGTTCTCGAATTCCGGCATGTCGTTCACCGCTACGGCAAGACGCTGGCGCTTGACAATGTCGACATGGTCATCCCCGCGGGTTCCATGGCCGGTCTTATCGGTCCGGATGGCGTGGGCAAGTCGACCTTGCTCGGAATTGCCGCCGGTGTCACTCGGGTTCAGCAAGGACAGGTCCGTGTGCTCGGCGGTGACATGACGGTTGCGGGCGAGCGCCGTTCGGTCGGCGCACGCATTGCCTATATGCCGCAGGGGCTCGGCCGCAATCTCTACCCCACGCTCGGCGTCGCAGAAAACCTCGACTTCTTCGGCCGGCTGTTCGGGCAGGGGAGCGCACAGCGCCATGCTCACATCGACGAGCTTCTCGCCGCCACCGGCCTCGCCGCGTTCCGCGACCGGCCGGTCGGCAAGCTCTCGGGTGGAATGAAGCAGAAGCTCGGCATCTGCGCGGCCCTGATCCACGATCCCGACCTGCTCATCCTCGACGAGCCAACGACCGGTATCGACCCGCTATCGCGCCGCCAGTTCTGGGACCTTATCGCTCGCATGCGTGAGCGTCGCCCGGGCATGAGCGTTCTTGTCGCGACGGCCTACATGGAAGAGGCCGAGCGCTTCGACTGGCTGGCCGCCATGCATGGCGGCCAGGTGATCGCGACCGGCAGTCCGGCTGAAATCCGGGAAAAGGCCGGGGAGGCGACGCTGGAGCGCGCCTTCGTCGCGCTCATGCCGAAAGAGGTGCGCCAGACCGATACGCCTTTGCTGGTCACGCCGCGCATCCTCCACGACGGTGTTCCCGCGATCCAGGCGGATGGTCTCACCCGCCGCTTCGGTGCCTTTACGGCCGTCGATCATGTCAGCTTCCGTATCGAGAAGGGCGAGATTTTCGGTTTCCTCGGTTCCAACGGCAGCGGCAAGAGCACGACCATGAAGATGCTGACTGGTCTCCTGCCCACCACCGAGGGCAAGGCCGCGCTTTTTGGCCAGCCGCTCAACGCGGGCGACATGGAGACCCGACGGCGCGTCGGCTACATGTCGCAATCCTTCTCGCTCTATGGTGAACTGACCGTGCGGCAGAATCTCGTGCTGCACGCGCAATTGTTCGGCATCACGCACAAAGAGATCGAGCCGCGCATTGAAGAGATGCTGGACCGTTTCGATCTTGGCAACGTCGCCGACAGCAAGCCGGAAAGCCTGCCACTCGGCATCCGCCAGCGCCTGCAGCTTGCGGTCGCCGTCATCCACAGACCCGAGGTGCTCATCCTCGACGAGCCGACCTCCGGCGTCGATCCGGTCGCCCGCGACGGCTTCTGGCGCTTTCTCATCGCGCTGTCGCGCGAGGACGGCGTCACCATCTTCCTATCCACCCACTTCATGAACGAGGCGGAACGCTGTGACCGCATCTCCTTGATGCACGAGGGCAAGGTGCTGGCGCTCGGCAGTCCGGCCGAGTTGAAAAAGCAACGCGGGAAGGAGACGCTGGAGGACGTCTTCGTCGCGGTGCTCGAAGAGGCGGGGATGGGCAGTGACGCCGGACAGGCGACGTTGTCCGTGCCCGCCATCCAGGAGAAGGCTTCGAAGCCAAAGGCTGTCGATCCGCGCCGGATTTGGGCCTATGCATGGCGAGAGACGCTGGAAGTCCTGCGGGATCCGGCGCGTCTGGTCTTTGCTTTTCTCGGACCGGCACTTTTGCTGCTGACCTTCGGCTACGGTATCTCCTTCGATGTCGAGCATCTGCCTTTTGCCGCCCTTGACCAAGACCAGACGGCGCAGAGCCGGCAACTGCTGGAGAGTTTCCAAGGCTCGCGCTATTTCGAGGAGCAACCGCCCATCACGTCGCCGGACGATATGGAGGCGCGACTTAGAAGCGGCGAACTGAAGCTCGCCGTCGAGGTGCCGCCGAACTTCGGCCGGGATCTGCTGCGCCAGCGACAACCCGAAGTCGCGGTCTGGCTGGACGGGGCCATGCCTTTCCGCGCGGAAACCGCGCGCGGTTATGTCACCGGTCTGGCGATGAGCTACCTTGCGGACGGCGCCATGCGCCGCGATGGCAGGGCTGTCTCGCCCTATCCGATCGATATCGAGCCGCGCTTTCGCTACAATCAGGCGTTCAAGAGCGTGAACGCCATCGTGCCCAGCGTCATCGTGCTGATGCTGGTGCTGATCCCGGCCATCATGACCGCCATCGGCATCGTCAAGGAGAAGGAGACCGGCTCGATCGCCAATTTCCGGGCCACTCCCGTCACCCGGATCGAATTCCTGCTCGGCAAGCAGCTTCCCTATGTCGTGATCGCGTTCCTGAGCTTTCTTTCGCTCGTGATCCTTGCCCGGCTCGTCTTCGGCGTGCCGCTCAAGGGTTCGTTTGTCATGCTCGCCGCCGGTTCGCTGGCCTATGTTCTCGCTACCACCGGCTTCGGCCTTTTCGTGTCGAGCTTCGTGAAAAGCCAAGTTGCCGCTATTTTCGCAACCGCGATCATCGCCATGATTCCGGCAGTCAACTTTTCCGGCCTGCTGGTACCCGTCTCGTCGCTTTCGGGCAGCGGGCGCCTGCTCGGCCTTGCCTTCCCGGCCGCTTGGTATCAGCCGATCAGCGTCGGCGTCTTCGCCAAGGGGCTCGGCTTCGCGGATTTGTGGTTTGATCTCGCCGTGCTCGTCCTTTTCGGCCTCGGGTTCATCACTGCTTCGGTCGTCGCACTGCGCAAACAGGGAGCCTGACATGGCCGCGTCCCCGGTCACAATCTTACGCCTTGGCATCAAGGAACTCCGCAGCCTGTGGTCCGATCCGGTCCTGATGCTGCTGATCGTCTACACCTTCACCTTCGCCATCTACGCCGTCTCGACGGGTGCGAAATTCGAGGTCGAGAACGCGTCCGTTGCGGTCGTCGACGAAGACCATTCCATGCTTTCCGCCCGCCTGCACGATGCGCTGCTGAAGCCCTTCTTCAAGGAGCCTGTGCTGATCGATGCCGACGAGGTCGACCAGGCGATGGATTCCGGGCGCTTCGTCTTCGTCGTCGAGATTCCGCCCAAATTCGAGCAGGACGTGATTGCCCGGCGGCATCCCGAGATCGGCCTCGACATCGACGCCACCGCCATGTCGCAGGCCGGCAATGGCGCCTCCTATATCCAGAACATTCTCCTTCAAGAGGTGCTTGCCGCAATGCCCACTACAGTACAGGCCGAGCCGATCGACCTCGTGATGCGCGCCAAGTTCAATCCCAATCTCAAATCCGATTGGTTTACCGCCGTCATGCAGGTGATCAACAATATCACCATGCTGTCGGTGATCCTGGCGGGTGCGGCCCTCATCCGCGAGCGGGAACATGGCACGATCGAACATCTTCTCGTCATGCCGGTCAGGCCGATCGAGATCATGCTCGCCAAGATTTGGGCAAATGGACTGGTGATCGTAGTGGCCGCTATCTTCTCACTGTTGGTCGTCGTCGAGCGTCTTCTGGGCGTCCCGGTGGCGGGTTCGCTGCCGCTCTTCGTGAGCGCCGCCGTGCTCTATCTCTTCTCGACCACCGCGCTCGGCATCCTCATCGCCACGGTCTCGACCTCCATGGCACAGTTCGGCCTGATCGTCATGCCGGTGCTTATCGTCATGAACCTTCTGTCCGGCAGCACGACGCCCATGGAGAGCATGCCGGCCTGGCTTCAGGAGGCGATGATGGCTTCGCCGTCGCCGCATTTCGTCGCCCTGTCGCAGGCGGTCCTTTATCGTGGCGCCCGCCTTGCAATCGTCTGGCCGCAGATGGCAGCACTCGCCATCATAGGCTTCACGTTTGTCGTGCTCGCCTCGTTGCGCTTCCGCAAGGCTCTGCTCAGCATGCAGTGACAGCCGGCTCCGCATGACCGGGCCGGCGCTGGTCAATCACCCGAAAAGAAAAACCCGGCGACTGACCCCGGAAGTTGGACATCCATTTTCGGAGTTCAGTGTCACGACTCTTGCGTCGGATCGAATAGGCATGAGGAGACTTGCATATCCCCTCCAGGAGGATAGTATCAAGTTATGAATGGCCAGCCCCACATCCACGAAACCCATCCCGATATCGTCAAGCGCCTGAAACGAGCCGATGGACATCTCAAGGGCGTCATCGAAATGATCGAAGCGGGCCGGCCCTGCCTCGACCTCGCCCAACAGCTTCATGCTGTCGAGAAGGCCATTTCGCAAGCCAAGAAAACCCTGATCCAGGATCATCTCAACCACTGCCTTGAAGACGTCGTCGGGCCGCTGGCGCGCGAACAGCGCCGCTCGATCGACGAGTTCAAGGTCATCACCAAGTACCTGTGAAAACCATGAGGGACGAAATTCGCGATTGGTTCGGGTTTGGCCCGATGACGCGTGGCATGGGCGGCCATGGACATGATCACGGTGATGGCGGCCATGGCGGCCATGGCCACACACACGGCGTCATCGATCCGACGATCGCGACGACGACGCGCGGCATCTGGGCGATCAAATGGTCGTTCGTCATTCTGGCCATCACGGCGGCGCTTCAACTCGTGGTCGTGTTCCTCTCCGGCAGCGTAGCGCTGCTGGCCGACACGATCCACAATGTCGGCGACGCGGTCACCGCCATACCGCTATGGATCGCGTTCGTGCTGGCCCGCCGCAAACCGAGCAAGACGTTCACCTACGGGCTGGGCCGGGTCGAGGATCTGGCCGGAATCGTCATCGTTCTCATCATCCTCTTCAGCGCCATCGTCGCCGGCTATGAAGCGATCGACCGGTTGATCAATCCGAAGCCCATCACACTTCTTGGCTGGGTCGCCATCGCCGGCCTAATCGGTTTCATCGGCAACGAAGCGGTCGCCGTATTTCGTATCCGCGTCGGGCGAGAGATCAACAGCGCTGCGCTGATCGCGGACGGCTACCATGCTCGCACCGACGGCTTTACCAGTCTGGCGGTCGTGCTGGGCGCTATTGGCGTATGGCTGGGCTTTCCGCTTGCCGATCCGATCATCGGGCTGCTGATCACCGTGGCGATCTTCGCTATCGTCTGGCAGTCGTCGAAAGCGGTCCTCACGCGCATGCTCGATGGTGTCGAGCCCGGCATCATTGACGAAATCCATCATGCCGCCGAGCACGTGTCGGGCATCGGGCGCGTTGAAAGCGTGCAGGCGCGCTGGATCGGACATCGTCTGCATGCCGACGTCGCCATCAGTGTTCCGGAGATGGCGACGGCCAAGGACGTGCTGGGCGTAACCGAAGCCCTCAAGGAGGAGTTGTTCGCCCACTTGCCGGCGTTGGCGGAAGCCAATGTCCGCTTGGTGAGCTTGGCCAGGCCGGCCGTCACTGGCGCGGAAGCCACTCATGCTCACCATCATGCGCCGGAGCCCTTCAAGGTGGCCTGCGATCTGGCTGAAGGGAGGTTGGAAATCGTCGACACGGCGGCCGGCGAGCGGATGCGGCTGACCATCGATCGTCACGCCGACGATTTGACGGCGACGGTGATCATCGACCGGCCCGGCGGGCCGGAGACGCTTCGCCTCGAACCCGTCGCTGACAACCATCACCGCCTTGAGAGCACGGTCGCCCCGGCCGAGCCGCATGAGTTCCAGGCGAGGTTGGTGCTGACCGCGAAGGGTAGCGAGCAGGTGCTGCCGTTCAAGATGGTCGAACCCGAAGGTCACCATCATTAGGTCGACTGGCGGATATGCGGTTCAATGACCGATCTCGCGGCCTATGCCAGTCTGTTCCTGGCGGCCTTGCTGGCCGCGACGATCCTGCCGATGCAATCGGAAGCAGTGCTGGTCGGGCTGCTGCTTGCGGATTACTCGCCCTGGCCGCTTATCGCGGTCGCGAGCGTCGGCAACGTGCTTGGATCGGTGATCAACTGGGTGCTCGGGCGAGGCATCGAGCGCTTCCGGAGCCGGCGGTGGTTTCCGATGAACCACGCGCGCCTGGAACGCTCGCAAATGTGGTATCAGCGCTATGGAAAATGGTCGCTCCTGCTGAGCTGGCTGCCGGTTGTCGGTGATCCGCTAACCGTCGTCGCGGGCGTCCTGCACGAGCCTTTTCGGGTTTTCCTTGTGCTGGTCACTGCCGCCAAGGTCGGCCGTTATCTTGTTCTTGCAGCCGTGACGCTGAGCGTCATCTGACGTCGCGGATCTTCTCCAAGCTGAGCTGGTTAGGGCCGGCTGGTTCGAAGGAGCCAGCCCAAGAGCCACGTCTGATACAGGGGAAGCCTAGCCTTTCTTGACGGCGACCTTTGTGCTGGTTCCAGATCATCAGAACCCCGATGAGCGGCGCGTCCCGCTTCATTCTGTCAGTGCGACGTTCTGGCGATCGGTAGTGAATCAATTTGAAAGCCCGCCACACATAGGGCGGGCTTTCAATGGGAGCGGCTACATTCCTGAGAAATCGACCGCTATGGCCATAATGCGTGTCCAGCGGAACGGTTCCAGACGAAGGTCGAACGATCATTGCAAGCTCGATAGCCGACGACTGGTCAGGCTTCGATGCCTTTTCCTGCCATCCTCTGGAACAGGTCGTCTGCCTGTGCTGGTGAAAGGTTCATGTCGGTGGCGACCCACCAGGCGAGGACCGCAAGAAATGCGCCGGCGATGAACTGAATGGCGAATTCGGCAGGCATGCCGCGATCGCCGATCCGTTTCTCGACGAGTTCTTCCCGGACGGCTCGCCGGATACGCTCACGCAATTCGTCGTGGATCGTATCGCCGCTGCTTGCAAGCAATGCGTGGTGAAGCGGTCGGAACGCATGGGCGTGCTCGAACATGGGCAGGCTGAACTCGAACAGGCGGCTACCTGCTGCTTGACTTGCCGCCTCACGCCTGCGGCCGATCGACCGCAGATGCGCCTCGATGGTCGCGCTGCGCAGAGCATCCTTGTCGGCATAGTGGGTATAGAAGGTCGATCTGCCGACATTGGCCCTCTGGCAAATGTCATCGACTTTGATGGCAGCATATCCCTGCTCCGGGATCAGGGCGATGAGCGCGTCCTGCAGCAGGCCGCGCGTCCGCGCGACGCGTCGATCGATCGTGTTCCGCTCGCCCGCACCTTCGATTTTCATGGTCACGGCCCTCTGCAGTGCCCGGTTTCGGACATTCGGCGATCCGGTGTCCGACAACAGCATTTCCAGACATTATGTCCATTATGATACGCCAAGTCCAGGAGCTCAAATCGGGTTTGGGCACGCCGCAATGAAGCAGAAGGTCGCCAGACATGCATTCATCCGATCATCACGCCGGTAACGGACCGCATTCGCGCAAGAGGCTGATAGCGTTGGCCCTGCTTGCCAAGCTGTCGCTGGTCGCCGGCTTTCTCGTCCTCGCCAAATTGGGCATGGGCTATATTCAGGCCGGCGCCTGGACGGCGGCATTCCACGGCCTCGTCCTTGCGGCGATCGCGGGACTGGCGCTGTGGGGCAGCGTGCGTCACAGGGGGCTCGTCGGCAACGGCGCGCAAAGCGCGAGCGACAGGGGCATCGGCATCGTCCTGCACCGGGCGGCGGCCTATGATTTGCTTGCGCGCGTTCTGACCTTTGGGCGCGAGGGCCGGTTTCGGGAGTTCATGCTTCGCCCGGCAAAGCTCCAGCCCGGCGAAGCGATGCTCGATGTCGCCTGCGGCACGGGAACCCTTGCCATTGCCGCGAAGCGGCTGGTTGGTTCGGACGGAAGCGTCACCGGCGTCGATGCGTCGGCCGAAATGATCGAGAGGGCGCGCGCCAAGGCCGAGCGGTCCGGTCTCGATCTGACTTTCGTCAACGGGACGGCGCAGGAGCTTCCCTTCAAGGACGCGCAATTCGATATCGTCGTCGGCACGCTGATGCTGCATCATCTGTCGAAGCCCGTTCGATCGGCCTTCATCCGCGAGGCGGCACGCGTCTTGAAGCCAGCAGGCCGGCTGTTGCTCATCGATTTCGGCAGGCCGGTGCGCAAGTCCAGATTGCCCAGGCTCCACAAGCATGGTCATGTCGATATGCATTCGGTCGCCTCGCTGTTGACCGAGAGCGGATTCCAGGTCAGCGATATCGGCGCCGTCGGAACCAAGAACCTGAACTACATTCGCGCGACGACGGACAAGGACCAGCCAGGCCAAGCGTCGCCGGCAGCGCCGTGATCATGTCAAGGCTGGCTGAACGGCGACCTGTTCTGAAAAAAGAGCCACTTATAGGCAGGGGAGCATGTCCAATTCGGCCTTTGAATTGATTGACCTGAGAATGAGGCCGGTTCCAGCGTGATGTTCCAGACGCTGGTCGAATTCCAACGAACGATCTACCTGGCGCTGGCCGAGCAGATCAAACTGCTTTCGGCCGGCGGCGATTGGCTGGCCTTCACGGCCTTTCTGCCGATGGGCATTCTGTTCGGTGCAGCGCATGCGCTGACGCCGGGCCATAGCAAAGCCGTGCTGGCCACTTATCTCGCCGGATCGGATGCCAGCGTCAGGCGTGGGCTTCTGGTATCACTGACACTTTCCTTCACGCATGTGACGATTGCCGTGCTCTCGTTGCCGTTGGTGTCCATTGCCCTAGGCAGTGTTGGCCGCGCGCCGCTACTGGAAGACGTCAGTCGCGGGCTGCTGGGGCTGATCGGCCTGTGGATGCTGTGGCGGGCACTCAGTCACGGCCATCACCACAAGCACGAGGGTGAAGCCGTCGGCGTCATGGCCGGCTTGATCCCCTGTCCGCTGACGCTTTTTGTGATGACCTTTGCGATATCCAGGGGCGTTCCGGTGGCCGGCATTCTTTTCGCAATCACAATGATGGCCGGGGTGGCGCTGACGCTGTCTTGCGTTGCGGTGCTGTCGATCCTGTTTCGCGAGCGCTTGGTGCATTTTTTCGACAGTCGGCCACGCCTGTTCGACGCCATTTCTCGGACCATCGAAGGTGTCGCTGGAATTGTTTTAGCTGGCGTAGCGGTTTGGCAAATCACTTCTCCTTAACGCTGTTCTGGAAGGGCAGTTCAGCGATTGTTTGCAATTAGCTCTGCCAGGCAATCACCAGCCTGGGTCCCCGGCACGCCGAGGTCTCTGACGCTGTCCATGTGGTTGCGGTTTGTGAGAACAAGCGAGGTTGCCCGCGATCCCTGCCGAAGCAAGCTCGCTACGAATCGATCGGATTGCTGATGGAAGGGGGGCGTCTCATTGGCCCCGACCAAAACCGTCGCATTTGTTAGAGGATCATGCCGATGGGCGAGCGGTGTGAACGTGTCGACCTCCTCGTCTGTGATTCCAATCTCGTGGGCGAGAAAGGAATCCTGCAGCGGCTTCAAATCGTAGAGTCCGCTGAGCAGAAGGGCCGCTCTCACGTACGAAGGGGACTGCTCGCCGTCGAACAGAAACGTCGCAAGATGTGCCCCCGCCGAATGACCGCTGACGGTCAGATGCGCCGGGCTTCCGCCATGATCGGCGATGTTGGCCAGAACCCACTGCTTGGCGCGGCGTACCTGGTCGACGATCGTGGCCATTCTCGCGGCAGGCATCAGCGCGTAGTCGAGGATGACCGCGATCGCACCTGCGTTCGTCACCGTGTCGGCGATATAGGAATAGTCGCGTTTGGAGAACATTCTCCAGTAGCCGCCATGGATGAACATGTGAACCGGCAGGCGATGGCGGCTGCCTTGCGGGAAGAACAGGTCCACGGTTTCAGTTGCATCAGGTCCATAGGCGATGTCTGCGACCATGGCTGTGTTCGCCCTGGTCTCCGCGCTGCGGTGGACAAGCTCGGCGACGATTTCGTCGAACTCGGCCACGTGATCCCGAATACGGAACGGATCGCTTTGCATGGATGTCTGCTCAGATGGTCACGGCGATGTACTTCGCCTCCATGAACTCGGCAATGCCGTGCTTCTGACCACCCTCGCGGCCCAGTCCGCTCTGCTTGACCCCGCCGAAAGGTGCCGCAGGATCCGACATCAGGCCGCGGTTCAATGCGATCATGCCCGACTCGATCTTCGATGCCACGCGGAATCCCCTGGCAATGTCACGGGTGTAGACATAGGCGGCGAGGCCGTATTCGGTGTCGTTGGCGCGCGCGATGACAGAGGCCTCATCGTCGAAGCGGCTGATCGGAGCCACCGGCCCGAATATCTCCTCATGCGCCATCTCGGCATCGATGGGGACGTCGCGAAGGACCGTCGGCGGATAGAAATAGCCCCGGTGCTCCAAGGATGTGCCTCCGCACAGAATTCGAGCTCCCCTATCGACCGCGTCCGCTACCAGCCGCTCGATCTTGTCGACGGCCTTGCGGGTGATCATCGGGCCGCATTCGGTGTCGGGGTCCGTACCCGGACCAACCTTGAGCGCAACCATCCGTTCACGCAGTCCCTCGGCAAAGGCGTCGTGGATGCCGGCCTGGACATAGAGGCGGTTGGCGGCCGTGCAGGCCTCGCCGGCATTGCGCATCTTGGCCACCATCGCACCGTCGAGCGCTGCTTCCAGGTCGGCGTCGTCGAAGACGATGAACGGTGCGTTGCCGCCAAGCTCCATGGAACAGGAGATGACGTGCTTTGCCGCTTCGGCCAGGAGAATGCGCCCGACGCCGGTCGATCCTGTGAACGAAAGCTTGCGCACGCGCGGGTCCGCCAGCATTGCCGATGTCAGCGGCCCAGGGGCAGAGGTCGTGAGAACGTTGATGACACCCGGCGGAACGCCGGCTTCCTCGTAGAGTGCGGCAAGAGCGTAGGCGGTCAAAGGCGTTTCGCTTGCCGGTTTCAGGACGACGGTGCATCCGGCCGCCAGCGCCGGCGCAATCTTGCGGGTCGCCATGGCGGCGGGAAAATTCCATGGTGTGACGAGGAGGCAAATACCGATCGGTTGGTAGTCGACGACGATGCGGTTGGCGCCGGACGGCGCGGTGCCGAACTCGCCGCTGATGCGGACCGCTTCCTCGGCATTCCAGCGGAAGAACTCGGCGGCATAGGCGATTTCGCCGCGCGCATCGCGCAGCGCCTTGCCGTTCTCCAGCGAGATCAACGCAGCCAGGATTTCGGCACGCTCGCTCATCAGCTCGAAACAGCGCCTGAGAATCTCCGAGCGCTTGCGCGGTGGCGTCTCGCGCCAACCCGTCGCCGCCTTGGCCGCGGCATCGACCGCCGCGGCCGCGTCGGCGAGCGTGGCGTCAGGGACCGCCGCAATGATGGCTTCGGTCGAGGGATCGACCACGTCGATCATGCGGCCGTCCGACGAGGGTCGCCAGTGGCCGTCGATATAAAGACCATGCGAGAATGTAGCGTAGTCGGACATATCCGCGTCCTCGTCGAATTGCCCTGAAGAGATGTTCATTGGCTCCGCCTCTCTCGGCTACATCGCGGCGGCGGCCATGTCGCCGTCGTAAGCCGCTTTGACCAATCGCCGCATCGCGACAATGTCGAAGCTGCGCGGGTTGTTCTTGATCAGCCGGTCGATGCCGAGCGCCTGTTCGGCGGTCCAGTCGATCCTGTCCGCGGGAAGCCCGAGTTCGGCCAGCGTTCTCGTAATGCCGATCGCCCCAAAAAGCCGCGCGACCGCCTCTATGGTTGCGGCGGCTGTGTCACGGGGACCGTTCCCAGCGTCAGGGACACCGAGAGCTGCACCCACTTCCGCGATCTCAGTGGCGGCAGCCGACAGGTTGTAGCTCATGACATAGGGAAGCATGGTCGCGACACCCAATCCGTGTGGCGTGTGGGTGAGCGCGCCGACCGGATATTGCACGGCATGAGCGGCAGCCGTTCCGGCCGTGCCAAAGGCGCAGCCGGCAGCCAGGGCACCCATCATGACATCGGCCCGCGCATCCTCATCCGACCCGTCCCGCCAAGCCCTCTCGAGACTCCGGCCCAGAAGCTTGATAGCCAGCAGCGCGAAATGATCGGTCAGGGCACTCTTGCCGACAAAGACATGCTTCTGCGGCAAGGTCGGGTCCGTGCCGCGTCTGGCCGCCGTGAAAGCCTCGATCGCATGGGTAAGGGCGTCCGCACCGGCGATTGCCGTCAGCGCCGTCGGGCAGGTCAGGGTCAAATCCGGGTCGCACAAGGCGACCGCGGCGATAAGATGAGGGCTGGAGATCCCGACCTTCAGCGTGCGCTCCGGGTCGGAGATGACGGCCACGGGCGTGACTTCAGAGCCGGTGCCGGCCGTGGTCGGCACCGCGATGACGGGCAGGGTAGGGCCTGGCACTTTGAACTCGCCATAGTAGTCCTGAAGCCTGCCTCCGTGACTGATCAGGAGCGCCGCGCATTTGGCCATGTCCAGGCAACTGCCGCCGCCGATGCCGATTACCATATCGGGCCTGAAGCCCTTTGCCTCGGCGACGCAGACCGCAACGCTGTCGCGCGGCACATCCGGCAAGGTCTTGTCGTAAACAAGGACTTCGATCGAGGCTCCCCTCAGCGAGGCGATCATCTCGGCAAACGCCGGCGTTCCGGCGAAACGCTCGTCGGTGCAGACGTAGGCGCGTCGGCCATGTTTCGCCGCAACCTCCGGGATAACCTGGCGCTGCCCTTTGCCGAACAGGATTTCGCGCGGCAATCGGCTCGCGGCGAACAATGTCATGGTCGATCCATTCTCATAAAGTATCCTCTATGAAATCGTATAGGATATAGGATTGAATTGGCCAGAGCATCGTGTTAGTGCTTGCACCTGTCAAGAGGCAAAAAGATGCAGAACCCCGACGTTACACTCGACAAGGACACGCCGCAGACGGGCCGGATTGCCCGCGCCAACGGCCTTGCGGGAGACGTCTACGAGGCGATCTTCCAGCAGCTCATGTCGCTCAAAATCGCCCCGGGATCCCGGATCACGGTCGACAACTTGGTGAAGGAATTCAACGTCTCGCACACGCCAATCCGCGAGGCGCTTGGGCGACTCGAGGGTGAGGGACTTGTGCTGAAGACACACCTGATCGGCTATCGCGCCGCGCCGCAGATCACCCGGCGCAGGTTCGACGAACTCTACGAATTGCGCCTGTTGCTCGAACCGGCCGCCGCGGCCAAGGCCACTGCCGGGCTGGACCAGGCAGGCCTCGCGATCCTGCAGGAGGCAGCAGGGGTGATGGCCCGGCGAGAAGGCAGGGACGAACGCCTGCGCTATTCGAATTTCGCGCGCCAGGATGCGATCTTCCATGACAAGATCATGCAGTTCGCCCAGAACGACCTGATCCGCGAGACGCTGAGTCACCAGCACACGCACTTCCACATTTTCCGCCTGATGTATCATTCGCGCGTCACCGAAGAGGCGCTCGATGAGCATGAGGCGATCCTTTCGGCTTTCGCTTCGCGCGACGCGAACGCAGCCGAGAAGGCGATGCGGGCGCATATCGAGAATTCGCGGGACAGGCTCCTGCCTGCGTTCGAGTAGACGTCGCGATGTCCTTTGTCCGGGGCACCGCCGAACTGAGCGCGCCGCTAACTACCCAAGCCAACGCCAAGGAATGTTTCCCGACTTCCCGTTCTGTCCCGATTTCGATCCCCTAGAGGGCGAGGCGCGCAGTGCGCCTAGCCCTGAAACAAGCCGAGAGGAAGAGACATGCCAGGCAAAAAAATCCTGATGCTGACCGGTGAGTTCACCGAAGAATACGAGATCTTCGTCTACCAGCAAGCGATGGAGGCCGTCGGTCACACCATCTACGTGGTCTGCCCCGACAAGAACGCCGGGGATTTGATCAAGACCTCGCTGCATGATTTCGAGGGCGATCAGACCTATACTGAAAAGCTCGGCCACTATGCCCTGATCAACAAGACGTTTTCCGACGCTGAGAAGCAGTTGGATCAATACGATGCTGTTTATTGCGCTGGCGGTCGTGGCCCCGAATACATCCGCACCGACAAGCGCGTGCAGGCGATGGTGCGCCATTTTCACGAGACCAAAAAGCCGATCTTCACGATCTGCCATGGCGTCCAGATTCTGATCGCGGTCGACGGCGTCGTCCGTGGCAAGAAGGTGGCGGCGCTCGCGGCTTGCGAGCCGGAGGTGACGCTTGCCGGCGGCACTTATATCGATCTATCGCCCACCGATGCCTATGTGGATGGGACGATGGTTTCAGCCAAAGGTTGGACGGCGCTTGCTGCGTTCATCCGCGAATGCCTCAAGGTACTGGGAACGGAAATCCGCCACGCGTAGTCCTGGCTCCGACGCATCCAACCGGATGCGTCGGAGCCCATCGTTCTGGAGGGCTTGTCATCGCCAATCCGGCTTCGGATTAAATACCGCCTGCAATGGTGCCGATTCTGCTCCATCAAGATTTGGGGTTGGTTTTCCGCCAAGTCTCGTACTCCTCGTTCGCACTTGGATGCAGCGGATAGTAGCGTTGCAACGGCGCCCCTTCCATGAGCTTCACTCGTGAGAATTCTTCCCAATCGTGATGCTGCTTCGCGTCTTCGATTACCTTCGAGGCCATTGCGACGGGGAGCACCACCACCCCGTCGTCGTCGGCGACGATGATGTCGCCGGGGATCACCGTGACACCGCCGCAGGCAATCGGAACATTGACGGCATTGGGATAGATGCTGGTTTGCACATGGTAATTGGGCGTCCAGCCACGCAGCCATAGGGGCAGATCCAGCTTTTCGACATTAGGCCGGTCGCGCATGCATCCATCGATGACGATGCCGGCGCCGCCTCTGCCCTTGAAATACGTCGACATCATATCGCCGAAGACACCCGAGCTCATGTCGCCGCGCGCATCGACCACCACCACATCGCCTTCCTGCGCGTGATAGAGCACGTGCCGGTGTAATTGCGTCTCCGGATCGGCATATTCTCCCTCGGTGAAGAGGTCCGGCCGCTGCGGCATGAACTGCAGCGTCAGCGCCGGCCCGACGATGGATTTCCCATGGTTTTGCGCCACCGGACCGACCATGTGCGGATTGCGGAAGCCCATATGGCCAAGCGTGCCGGCAACCGTCGCGGCGCCGATCTCCCTCAGCGCGTCGATCAGGTCTTTAGGCGGCCGGGTGATGTCGGGAGTATGCGTCATGATGGACTCCGGTTGAGAGGGAACTACCAGTTCGTAACGGAACCGTCGCGGCGCTTCAGGTGAGGCGCCTCCCAGAAACGCAAACTCTGCGCCTGGATCGCCGCTTCGTTGACCTCGATGCCAAGCCCCGGCAGATCGCTGACCGGATAATCGGGGCCGTCGAGCCGCGGCTGCACGGGGAAGAACTCGGAATTGTCGAAGCCCAGTTTTATTTCGGGCGCCCTGGTCTCGAGCCACGCGAAATTGGGCACCGCGGCGGCGAGATGCACGGTCGCGGCCGTGCACACTGGACCGAGGGGATTGTGCGGCATCAGGTCCACATAGTGCGCCTCGCTCCAGCCAGCGACTTTCATTGCTTCGGTAAGCCCGCCGACATTGCAAACATCGAGCCGGTTGAACTGATGGATGCCACGCTCGATATAGGGCAGGAACTGCCACTTGCTGGCAAATTCCTCGCCGATGGCAAAGGGGATGTCGGTCATCGTGCGTAGGGATTCGTAGGCCTCCGGCGTCTCGTCCCGGATCGGCTCCTCGAGGAAATCAAGCACGCCGCGGCCGAGCTTGTTGCAGAAGCTCGCGGCCTCGGCCACCGACAGCCGATGATGATAGTCGAGGCCGAGGACCACGTCGTCGCCAAGCGCCTCTCGCGCCTTGTTCAGCATCCTCGCGGTAGCGCCGATGGACTCGCGCGGCTCGAAGATGTCCTTGCTGTTTTGCCCAAAGGGGAAGAAGCGGATCGCCTGCCACCCCTGTGCGCGTAGTTCGCGGGCTCGTTCGATGGCAACATCGCCCTCGGCCTCGTCTCCGGTCGAGGCGAAGGTGGGAATGCGGTCGCGCTGCCTGCCGCCTAGGAGCTCGTAGACCGGCACCCCCAGAGCCTTGCCCTTGATGTCGTGCAGGGCGATGTCGATGGCGGAAATCGCTGCCTGCAGAACCCGCCCGCCCTCAAAGTACTGGCTGCGATAAATCTCCTGCCAGATCCGGCCGATCTGCATGGGGTCGCGGCCGATCAGAAACTCGCGATAGTGCTCGACCGCGCCGGCCACGGCCTTCTCGCGGCCGCTCAAGCCGCTCTCGCCCCAGCCGAAGATGCCCTGGTCGGTCTCGACCTTGACGAGCATCTGGTTGCGCGTCCCTACCCACACCGGATAGGGCTTGATCGCTGTTATCCTAAGCTTCGTAGTCATCCACGCCCATTTTCCACACGCATCCGCCCGTTTCAGTCGGCCTTGAGGGCCATTTCAGTTTCGCCGTCGAACAGATGCATCCGCTCCTGGTCGAACTCGAGCCAGATCCGCTCGTCGGGTGCGACGGCGATATTTGGGGACACGCTGATGTTGACGACGGCGCCGGAGAGGAACGCCTGTACGAAGGTGACGTCTCCGGTTGGTTCCACCGTATAGGCCTTGGCCGGAATGGCGCCGGGAACCGGACTCTTGTGCAGTTTGATAGTCGAATGACGTGCGCCGAGCGCAAGTTTCCTGGTCGTCGCCCTCGCGACCTTCCGGGCGTTGCTTGGCGAGAGTTCAAGGCTCCAGCCCTCCGCGCTGGTCAACACCGTGTTGCCGTTTGCCGTCGCTGCCTCCAGCGGAATAAGGCTCATCGCCGGACTGCCGATGAAGCTGGCGACGAACATGTTCACCGGATGGGCAAAGACCTGCGCCGGGGAATCATATTGCTGCAGGTAGCCGCCGTTCATCACCGCCATCTTGTCGGCCATGGTCACGGCTTCGAGCTGGTCGTGCGTCACATAGATGATCGTCGCCTTGAGGTCCTGGTGGAAGCGCTTGATCTCAGAGCGCATCTGCACGCGCAGTTTGGCGTCGAGGTTGGAGAGTGGCTCGTCCATGAGGAACACAGCGGGGTCGCGGACGAGCGCACGGCCCAAGGCAACGCGCTGCTGCTGCCCGCCCGAAAGTTCGCGCGGCTTGCGCTCGAGCAGGTGCGTCATGTCGAGCACTCGGGCCGCTTCCTTGACCCTCTTGTCGATCTCGTCCCTGGGCAGTTTGCGCATCTGCAGCGGAAAGGCCAGGTTCTTGTAGACCGATTTCTGCGGGTACAACGCGTAGTTCTGGAACACCATTGCGATGTCCCGGTCCTTAGGGTCGAGGTCGTTGACCACCCGATCCCCGATGACGATATCGCCCGACGTGATCGGGATCAGCCCCGCGACGAGATTGAGCGTGGTTGTCTTGCCGCAGCCTGAAGGGCCGACGAGCGCAACGAACTCGCCGTCATTGACCGTCAGCGAAACGTCGTTGACAGCTTTGAAGCCGCCATAGGTCTTGACGAGATCTTTGAGGACCACGTGGGCCATAGGCAACTCCCTAGTGCTTGACCGCGCCTTCTGTAAGGGCGCGTACGAAGTAGCGTTGCAGGACGAGGAACAGCACCACGACGGGCACGCTCATCATGAAGCTGGCCGCCATCAGGCCCGGAAAGTCAGTCGTATTTTCCGAGAAGAAGCGCTGGATGCCGACCGGCAGGGTCAACTGGTCGTTCTTGGAGAGGAACGTATAGGCATAGATGTACTCGTTCCACGCGCCGATGAAGGAATAGATCGCGGTGGCGATGATTCCTGGCATCGAGAGCGGCATCACGATCAGGATGAAGGCCTGGAACCGCGTTGCGCCATCGATGCGCGCCGCCTGCTCGAGTTGCACCGGGATGTTATCGTAGAAGCCCTTGAGCAGCCAGATCGCCAGTGGCAGGCCGAATGTGAGGTAGGTGAGAACCAGCGAGCCATGCGTATTCATCAGCCCGATCGCGCGCATCAGGATGAAGAGCGGCACCAGAAAGATCACTGCTGGGAACATGTTGCGCAGCAGCACGGCGAAGAACAGGAAGTTTCGGCCGGGGAAGCTGAAGCGCGAAAATGCGTAGGCCGCAGGGACCGCCACGATCACGGAAAGGATTGTCGTGGCGGTCGACACGAAAAGACTGTTCCAGAAGAAGCGCAGGAAGTCCTGACCGACGCTGTTCTGTGGATCGAGCAGCTTCTGATAGCTGGCGAGGGTAGGCTCGTCCGGCCACCATTGCGGCGGGAATTGCGTCGCCGCGAACCCGGATTTGATCGAGGTGATCAGCATCCAGATCATCGGCACCGCGGTGTAAAGCAGCATGAAGACGAGAAAGATGCGCCCGCCCCACCGCCATCCGTCGACACGCATGCGGCGACGCGTCTGGCCTCGAGAGGAAATGTCGGCGATCGTGCTCATGCGCTCCTGTCTTTCCGCTCGTCGCCGCTTAGTGCACGGACATAGAAGTAGCCCAGCGTCATCAGGATCAGGAACAGGAGCACCGAATATGCCGACGCCACGCCCCAGCGCTGCCTGCCGAAGGCGAGCTCATAAATGTGGGTTATCCAGATATGCGATGCGTTCGACGGCCCGCCGCCGGTCATGATCCAGGGAATGATGAAGGAGTTGAAGTTGGCCACCGCGAGCAGCAGGATCGTTACCACCGAGACGCTGCGCAAGTGCGGGAAGGTGACGTGCCAGAAGCGCTGCCATGCGTTGGCCCCGTCGACTTTTGCGGCGAGCAGCAACTGGTCGGGAACCGTCTGCAGGCCGGCCATCATCATGATCATGGCAAACGGAAACTCGCGCCAGATGTTAACGACGATCAGGGAGGGCAGCACCGTGCTGACATTGTCGATGAAATTCGGCGGCCGGTCGGCCAGTCCGAGGCCGACCAGCACCGCGCCGATGATACCGAAGTCCGAATGGTAGATCCACTTCCAGATGTAAGAGGCGGCGACCGCGCTGATGACCCACGGAACGATCAGGATAGCGCGCAGGACACCACGGCCGATAAAGTCGCGGTGCAGCGCCAGCGCAGTGGCAAACCCCAGGACAAAGGAGATGAAAGTGGACCCCAGTGTCCAGATCACGGTGTTCCAGGTGATTTTCCAGAACACCTCACTGGTGAGGATGGCCGTGTAGTTGTCGAAGCCGAGGAAGGTCTTGTCGCGCAGTTGCAGGCCAGGCGGCGTCTTAAAGAACGACAGCTCGATCGTGTAGTAGATCGGATAGGCGATGACGATGAGCATCACGGCGATCGCCGGAAGCACGTACGCGTAGTCGGCGCGATGCTCCCAGATATTCCTTAGCGCGCCGGACCTACCGGGTTGCAATGTTCGCCGAGCCTCGGCCTTGCCGGTCACGATCGTCACTGTGGCGTGCCCTTGTTCTTCGGAACGAACCAGCTGCCCGATCGGCGCAGCCGGTCAGATCGCAGGTCAGGCCTGGACTACAGTCCGCCCATCAGGTCTTTTACCTTCTTGGCCGCGTCGTCCGCCGCCTCGTCGACCGTCATTGCTCCGGTCAGGGCATTCTGCAGCATGTCCGGGACGATGATGTTCATGATCTCGGGGGCCTGCGGCAGCGCTGGGAACGGGATGCCGTATGGCAACATCGAGGTCGTGACATCGAGGAACTTGATGTTGTCCAGGCGTTCCTTCATCCATTTGGTCTTGAAGCCGTTAAGGTTGCCCGGGTTCGAGCCGGCATAAGCCATCTTCAGCGACCATTCGGGGCTCGTCCACATGCAGATGATAGCCTTTGCAGCCGGCTCGTCTACCTTGCCGCCCTCGACATATTCAGGCTTCAGGATGTGAATGTTCGAGCCGCCGAAGACGACAGCGCGCTTGCCGTCGGGGCCAGTCGGAATGAGGCCGTAGCGCATGTTGTCGATGACGGTTTGCGCCTTCTCCTTGTCCGTGCCCGTCGCCTTCTTCTGCAGGTCGAGCATCACGTTGTAGTCGGACGGGTGCGAGATCATCATGCCGAGCTGACCGGCGACGAACAGGGGCTGGTTATCGGCCTGCTGGTTAGTGAGTGCCGACACCGGAACCGACTTGTCGCGAACATACATGTCGTACGAGGCTTGCAGCGCCGCCTTGCTCTGCGGGCTGTTGAGTTCGACCTCGCTGTAGGTTGGGTTCGCGGTGGCCTCGTCGAAAACACCGCCGCCATAGGCCCACAACTGCGGCATGAAGCGGTACGGCGTGTTGCCGGCGTTTTTGCGAGCCACGAGGCCGTAGCCGGCAATGCCGAGTTTGTCGTGGATCTGCTTGGAATATTTGACGACGTCGTCCCAGGTTGCCGGAGCTTTGTCCGGATCGAGCCCCGCACGCTTGAAGATATCTGCGTTCCAGATGAACGCCATCGTCTCGTTGTTGGTCGGAATACCGTAGGTCACTCCCTCCCAGGTCACGGCCTTCATGGCGCCGGGCCAGAAATCCTCGGTCGAATAGCCCACGTCCTCGGGCTTGAGCGGCTGCAGATAGCCCTTTGAAGCGAACTCGGTACCACCCAGGATCTGCAGGCGGACCGCCATCGGCGCCGCATTGCCAAGGAGCGCCGTGCGGAACTTGTCCAGAAGATCGTTGTAGGTGAGGGCTTGGTCCTCGAGATGGATGTTCGGATAGGTCTTGCGGAAGGTCTCGAAGAAATCCTTGTAGTACTGACGCAGGAGGTCGGGGTCGCCCTCGAACACGCCCTGATACCAGAAAGTCAGTCGCCCCTTGTAGTCGAGCGGGGTGACCTTCGCGCAATCGGCCGCCGTGTCGAAATCCTGCGTGCCCGCGATGGAGCGCACATATTCCGGCGACCACTTGCTCAGGTCCACCGGCGGCGCGCCGAGCGCCGATGTGGACATCAGAGATGCCGTCAAAACACCGACGACAGTGCCGCGCAGGACCGCACTGCCGAGCATGATCCTCGTCATAGGTATCCTCCCTGGTTCTCCCGCCCTGCGATCGCGAGAGTGCTTTTTTCAGCACGGTGTATCCCTGCGATCACTTAGTACGTTTTCAGATCGTGGATTGTCTGTCAACGCGCTGGATCGTACATTGTTTGTGAAAGGCGTGTGTGATATCGGGCAAGGTGTGTATTGATCTGAGGAGCCGGCCTTGGCCGAAATAGGTGATTTCAAAGCCATGCCACCTGTTGGGATTGACCCCATCGGTGCCTCCAGCGAGGGCGCCTCGCTTTACGAACGGATTAGGGAAGACATCATCGAGGGACGGCTCGCCGCCAATGAACGGCTTGTGGTCACCGATCTCGCCCGGCGTCACGGCACCTCGACCAACCCTGTGCGCGAGGCGCTGCAGCTGTTGCGTGGGGAGGGCTTCGTCACCTTTGTCGCCAATCGCGGGGCGCGTGTGCGACCCATAGATCAGGATTTTGTCCGCGATATCTACGAGATCGGTGTTCTGATCGAGCCGGCCCTGACGCGATGGTTTGTGAATATGGCCACCGGTGAGGACATCGCCGAGCTCGAACGTCTCCAGGGCCTAATCGAAGAGAACAACTTCGCCGACACCTTCAGGCACAGTGAACTGGATACCGCCTTCCACACCGTGATGTACCAGCGGCATTACAACCGCCATGCCGCCGAGCTGTGGTGGAAGCATCGCGAGGTGCTGCGAGCCGTGAGCCGGCGTTTCAATTTCACGCTCGCACGGCGTGCCGCGATCATGCGCGAGCACCGCCAACTAATCGCGCATGTGAAGGCGGGGGAAGCCGACAAGGCGGCCGAACTCGTTTCCCGCCATGTCGAGGGTTCCGGCCGGCATATTCTCGAACAGATGCGTGCGCGCAACGCCGCTCGGGCCGGATAGGACAAGGGTCCAGCCTAGAACATCGTCAGCCTGACCATTTCAGATGAAGGAACTGAGATGAAAATCACAAGCATTCGGCCGTGGCTGATCAAGTCCGATGCTTCTTATTGGGGAGAGTTCCTGTTCGTCGAGGTAACGACCGACGAGGGGGTGAGTGGCTGGGGCGAGATCACCACCACGACAAGGCTCGCCAACCGCGCCCTCTGCACGATCCTGCGGCAGATCGGCGTCGCCGTGACAGGCGAGGACCCAGCGCGTATCGAGCATCTCTGGCATAAGATTTTCCGCAGCTTCACTTACATGGGCAGCCGCGGCGCCGCCGTCGAATGCGTGAGCGCCATCGACATAGCCCTCTGGGACATCCGGGGCAAAATTCTCGGCAAGCCGATTTACGAGCTGTTGGGCGGACCGGTACGCGATGAAATCGCACTCTATACCCATCCCAATCAGGCCAAATTCACCAGCAAGGAAGCTGTGGTCCGCGAAATTCGCGATATCGTGGAGTCCGGACACACGGCGCTCAAGTTCGATCCTTACCCTCACCAGGGCCGCAGCGCCGACGGCCTGCCCCGCGAACAGCGGGACGGCTATCTCGATGGCAGCATGAGCCGCAAGGACGAGCGCGAAGCCGCCGAACTCACGGCTCTGATCCGCGAAACGGCGGGCCCCGATGTCGACATTCTCATCGACGCGCATGGCCGCTTCGACGTTCCCACCGCCATTCGCCTCTGTCGCAGCCTCGAGGAAGCAGGCCAGATCGACTGGTTTGAGGAGCCCTGTCCTCCCGAGAGCCTCAATGCCCTCAAGCAGGTCCGTGAGAAGGTCAGTACAGCCATCTCGTGGGGCGAGCGCGGCCATACGAAATGGGATTTCGTGCCGGTGCTCGAGAACAAGCTCGCCGACTACATCATGCCCGACGTCACCTGGACCGGCGGCATTACCGAACTCAAGAAGATTTCCGCCCTCTGCGAAGCCTACTACATCCCGGTCTCGCCGCATGACGCCGCGGGGCCGATCAATGTGGTTGCGGGAGCGCAGGTGATGATGACCGTTCCCAACTTCTATAAACTCGAAACGTCGGAGTGGAACCTGAGCAAATACGGTCACCTCATCGACAGACCACTCGACAATTCGAACGGCAGTCTCAAGCTGACGTCGAGGCCCGGTCTCGGTATTGAGATGGACCGCGACTACCTGCAGGCCCATGAGATTGAACTGGCCTAGCAACGCTCTATGCCGGGCCAGAGCGAGGGGCGACTCCACCAGAAAGAGGATAAGTCATGTCAAAGACAGGTGGTGCCGACGAGGCGCTCAATCGGGTGAACACGAACTCCAGGCCATCTGAGCTTCGCATCACAGACATGCGAGTAGCCGAAATCGTCGGTGCGCCGTTCACCTCGGCGCTGCTCAAGATTTACACCAACCAGGGCATCGTCGGGCTGGGCGAGGTGCGCGACGGCGCCAGCGCCACCTACGCGCTGATGCTGAAAAGCCGGCTGCTTGGCGAGAATCCTTGCGACATTGATCGCCTGTTTCGCCGGATCAAGCAGTTCGGCGGGCACGGCCGGCAAGGCGGCGGCGTCTCGGCGGTCGAGATCGCGCTGTGGGATATCGCCGGCAAGGCCTATGGCGTCCCCATCTACCAGATGCTTGGCGGCAAGTTTCGCGATCACGTGCGCGTCTACTGCGATACCGATGCCGAGAAACCCAGCGGCACCGAAACCGGAAAGCGCCTCAAGGAGCGCATGAACCGCGGTTTCACCTTCCTCAAGATGGACCTTGGCTTGATGCAAATCGCCCATGTCCCGGGCGCGGTGGCCGCTCCCGCCGGCGCGCTCGAAGGGTTTTACGCCAATCCGCGCGGCCGCGGGGGATCCCTCGAAGAGCGCAAGGCGCGCAATCTCGCCTACGATGCGCAGAACGTGCAGCACCCGTTCACGGGCCTGCATTTCACCGAAAAGGGGATCGACCTGCTCGAGCAGTATATCCACGAGGTTCGCGAGGTAATCGGATACGAGATCCCGCTTGCCATCGACCATGTCGGTCACATCTCGCTGCAGGACGGCATACGCCTGTCGCGCCGTATCGAGAAATACGTTCCTGCCTGGCTCGAGGACGTGATTCCGTGGCAACACACCGAGCAGTACCGTCAATTGCAGCAGGCCACCACGGTGCCGATCTGCACCGGCGAGGACATCTACCTCAAGGAGGCGTTCGAACCTCTGCTGAAGAACGGCGGTCTCTCCGTCATCCACCCGGACCTGCTCACCAGCGGGGGCATCCTCGAGACCAAGAAGATCGGCGACATGGCGCAGGACCACGGCGTCGCCATGGCCATCCATATGGCCGAAAGCCCGATCGCCGCAATGGCTGCCGCTCATGTTGCAACCGCGACGGAAAACTTCATGGCGCTAGAATATCATTCCGCCGATGTCGACTGGTGGGACGATATCGTCACCGGCCTGCCCACGCCGCTCGTCAAGGACGGCTTCATCACCGTGCCCGAGAAGCCGGGGCTGGGCATAGACGATGTGGTCGACGAGGTGATCAGCCAGCATCTGCAGCCCGGTGTCACGGGGATATGGCAATCCACGGATCGCTGGGACGACGAGTACTCCTGGGATCGCACCTGGAGCTGAAGCGGAAAGACCGAAGATGAAGATCACCGACCTCCGCTGTGCTCTTATCGGCAAGCACCCGATCGTCCGCATCGTGACCGACGAAGGCCTCCATGGCCTTGGCGAAGTGGAGTTCACCAAGACCTATCTGAAGCCTTTTGTGCTGCATTTTCGCGAGGCGCTGATCGGCGAGGATCCGACCGACGTCGAGCGGGTGATGCTGAAGATCCGCCAGCGCGGCTCGTTCAAGCCCTACGGCGCCGCCGTGTCCGCTATCGAGCATGCGCTGTGGGACATCGCCGGCAAAGCGGCGGGTGTTCCAGTCTACAAACTGCTCGGCGGCAAGGTGCGCGACAAGGTGCGCGTCTATAACGGCTCGATCCGCCGGAAACGCGCGGGCGACCGGCCGGAGGATTATGCCGCCGACGTCAAATGGATGATGGAGCAGCCGCAGAACTTCTTCATGGTCAAGCAAGGGATCTCGTTCCACTCCAACATGAAGGACAGCATCGAGGGCTTCCATTACGGTGTGACGCAGAAGAAGGCCGGATATCACGGTGCCATGGATCAGGGCATGATCAGCGAGCGCGGTTTCAACCATATGCTCGACTGCGTGATCGCAATGAAGGAAGTGCTGGGCGACAAGGTCAGCCTGGCGCTCGACTGCGGCCCGGGCTGGATGCTGCCCGATGCGATCAAGTTCGCTCGCGCGGTCGAGAGGTACAATTTGATGTGGCTCGAGGACATGCTGACCGGCGACTATGTGCCGTGGGTCAATCCGCAGGCCTATCGGGAGCTGACCACCTCCACCTCGACACCGATCCATACCGGCGAGCAGATCTACCTCAGGCACAATTTCAAGGAGCTGATCGAGACGCAGGCGGTACGCGTCATCGGTCCGGACCCGGCTGATATCGGCGGCATCGCCGAGCTCAAATGGGTCGCCGAGCACGCCTATATGCACTCGATCCTGATGGCTCCGCACGGTACGGCTAACGGCCTGCTCGGCCTCGGCGCGCTGATCAATGTCTGCGCCACCTTGCCCGCCAATTACGTCGCCTTCGAATACCCAAGTGCCTCCGACCCGTGGTGGAACGACATCGTCATCGGCCTGCCCAAGCAGGTGGTGAAGGATTCGATGATCGATCTGCTCGAAGCCCCCGGGCTCGGCCTGGACATCGACGCCGGGGGCGCCAAGAAGTATCTGCTGGAAGAGGACGCCGGGTTCTTCGATTGATCGGGCATCAACCCGCCTGGCGGCCGGCAGGAGCGCCTCGCCTTTGATGGAAATCGGTTCACGCAAGAAGAGACTATAGACAACTCTCAGGGTGGAACGGCGGCCACGCGGAATGTGCGTTATTGCAGCTGATAGCGGCTTCTCTCACGTACCAAGATCCTTGCTACGCCGGATTCATCCCCTAATTGCTTCCGTGGGCGCCTTAGTCGCGAGTTTAGCCTGGGGGCAGTGGTGGTTGCGCCGCTCTGACCGCATGCCGCGGAAAGACGGTCCGGCCGACACATTTATGGAGCTTGTCGTGCGCCAATCCCGTGCATCCTGCTTGGCATTTTTCGCAGTCGCTTGCTCGATCGCGGTAGCTTACGCAGGCGTTGCGGCCGGCGGCCAGAACGGCGGAGGGCAAGGCGGTGGCGGCCATCATGGGGACGGCGGAGGCCATGGCGCTGGCAGCCATCGCAGCGAAGGCCGCAGCAGCGACCCGCACAAAGGGCCTGTCGGCGATCCCAACGACCCTAGCAGTGGTTCACCGGGGGCGGGACCTACGGCCAGTGTCGTCCCGTCCGCAGACGGGGGACAGTCGCTCGACCTCCCGCCCACACTCCAGCCTTCCAGCGACAGCAGCAATTCATCAACGGCCGGTCCAATCAAAGCGCCGCCGGGCGTCCCGAACAAAGTCGTTCGCGCCTGCCATGATGCAGTCGAGTCGGCCGCCGCCCCGTTCGGCGCGACCCGTGTGCGCGTCAGCAGCGCAGGTTTCATACATCGGTTGAGCCAAGATACGATCTCGGCCCCCATCGAGGTCAGCATCGACTATGTACGGCAAGGCCGCGTAGAGACTCGGCAGGCGCCGATCAAATGCGAATTGAATGCGACAGGCAGCGTGATCGGACTGACATAGCGCTTCGCACGGAACTCGCCGGCGAGAGCAGGATAAATTCGAGTGGGAATTCACCCTGGCTAACTCTTCTGTTTCCGGAAATGAGGGGATCGCGCGGTTTTTGCAGATCACTCCATTGTCGCGTGTCTCGGCCAGAGCGAATAGGGAAGTGTGATAGAACGCACGCGGGTCACCCGTGGCGGATTGCGAACCTTGCTGCGTGCAGTTTTCTGGCTGACAGCCTTCACTTGGCCGGTAGCGGCTGCTGCGCGGCCAGAACGCGGCTTCAGCGGCGGCTCGATCTGCGCGCTGGGACGCTCAGTCCTGAGCCTGTCGTTTTCCGCGCGCGCGGCGGCAAGATCGCGGGCAAGGGAAGCAGCGGCCCCACGTTGCTTGTCCAGAGCCTCCTTCAGGATGGCTACCTCTATCACGCGTGCTCGAGCGGGGTCGCGTTCGAGGCGGGCTCTGTCGAGATCCTCATGGATCGAGACTGCTGCTGCGCGTTCTCGTGCCAGAGCCTGCGCCGTCTCGGCTGCGGTCTGCTCGGCACGCTCTCTCGCCGACACAGCTCTGGCTCGTTCCTGTTCAGCAGCGTCGCGCTCGAGACGAGCTTTTTTCAGCTCCTCCCGAATCGACGCTGTTGCGGCGCGTTCTCGGGTTAGCGCCCGCTCCGTTTCGGCTGCGGTCTGCTCCACTCGTTCTTTCGCTGTAACTGCGCCGGTCCGTTCCTGCTCAGCCATGTTCGCGCGCTGCACGAGCGCGGCATTGGACCGTTTGATTTCGGCGAGATCGCCACGAAGGTCCTCAGACTTCCGGCGTTCGTTGTCGAGCAGTTCGCTCGCTTGCGCCTGCGAAGCCTCGGCCTTGCCGCGATCCTTAGCGGTCTCGGCCTCAAGCTGTTCAATTTGCGCCCGCGCTCGCGATAGATCGCGCGCCAGCCATTCCGCTCGCTGACGCTCCAGATGAGCAGCGGGTATTTCCGCAAAAACATAGTTGGCGGTCTCGCGCAGCAGCGTGCGGGCACCTCCCGCAAAATGCCGCAATGCGTCAACGGTGCGGGCTGCCGCGAGTTCGTTGCGCAATCGCTCCTCGCGTGCGTTGTCGGCAACTGCCATGGCTGTCCTCAGCGCATCGATCTGCTTGCTCGACTTGAGGAGCGCTTCCTGCAGAGCGGCGCTCCTGGCGCGCTCGCCTTCCGCCGCCCGCTGCTCCCGTCCGGCCAATTCCCTCGCAGCGGTGGTCTGAGCACGAGCTGTCCCGACTTGCGCCTGAGCAGCCCTAAGGTCAGAATTGAGCAATTCGGTGCGCCCGTTTGCCTGGGCTGGTCTATGCATGTCCAGTGCAGCACGCGCCGGAAGCTGGAAGGGTCGCGAAAGTTCCGGATCGGCGTGGCCTTGCGCCTGCGAAATGGCGGGGGCTCCTTCGATCCAGTTTTGTCTCGTCATCGCATACCCAAGCGGCAGGGCCAGACAAATTGCGGCGACGACGCCCAAACGGAGTGCGAGACTGAGCGGCCTGCGAACGCGAGGGGGTGAGGCCGTCGGGTTGGAATCCAGGCTGGATCGTCCCGTTTGAGCTGTGGCCTTCAAACCGCGCTGCGCCGGATTGGCCAACTGGGCAACTTTGCGCGCCTTATGACGCGATTGGCCCCACGCTGACCCGTAAATTCGCTTTCCACGTTCCGCGAGGGCGATTTGTGTCGGCACACGGCTCAGCGTCCACAACACTGGACCACTTAGGGCGGCAAAACTGCCCGCCACCTGCCTATGGACATCGTCAGCGATTTCTCTGATGAATATCGCAAGTCGGCCGGGTTGCAGTACGTCCGTCGCGGAAGCAAAAGCATTGGTCTGGGCCACTGACGGGCACCCGCGACCTTTTGAGTTTACTTCAAAATGTTCGATCCGCACCCCGAACTGACGGTAATTGGCATCTTCAGGCCGAACATTTGGGTCCGCCGCATCTGAGAGAACTGCAACCTGAGGAAAAGAAGCACGCTCGGTTGCAGGGTCGACCGGGCATTGCCAGTCCCAAGTAGCTTCGCCAGGAAGGCCAGATATGCCTTCGGCGTTTGATTTCAGGTGCCTTCGCACCGTGACAACGATACGTCGGAGCACAAGATAGATGCCCACCAATACAAGCGGTGCTATCCCGCCCAGTATGGCAATATCTGCGTCGCTTGCGTAAATATCAGCAAGATGATTTGGCATTGGCGTGCCCGTGCGGCCTTAGGTGTATTCGTAAGCTCGTGAAGCGGTGTTTGGCCCTCATCTTGGCGTTGGCTAAGGCTTAGGATCCCTCTCAAAGCGTCGCATACGGGGCCACCGATCGTCGGCTGCCGAGGGCGTCCCTGGGCTCTGAAAAACCGACTTGCACCTCTGCATCCCAACGTCCCGAGATATCCAACGCGGTGCGTACCGTTCCACCATACCGGCTGAACGGTCCATGCTGAGCTTTAAGCTAGGTCACAGAGCTCTGCGGTCAACCGTCATCTGATATTCATGACTGCGGCAGCCATAAACGACGCCGCTGATCCTGCTGCCGGTGATCTTATGTACACCGGCTGATCCCATTGGGTGTTTCGTGGCAAGGTCGGCGCCGATATCGGCTACCAATGGTTGGGCTGGGCTGGGGACTATGGGGGCTGTCACAAATCCCTTTTGCGATGCGACGCGCTATCGCCTATTATCGCCAGAAGAGGTGGGCATGCTGATCGATCGTGGCATACAGCAAGCGGGGATTTTCGACTCCACTGAGATTAGGCTTCTTCGCCGCGTATTCGAACAGGCCAAAGGTGAAGCCGATTCTGAAGCTCGTCTAGAAGCGTTGGCGTCACGGGTCATCGCCAATTACATGGCTGGTATCACCGATGAGGCAGAGCTCCTGGCATTGTCTCGGCAGCCGCTTGGTCGTTAGCGCGATTTGTTTCGGCGCTGATAGGCTTATGGCAATCGCATGATCGTTCCGTATTCGCGCGACCATGGCACGACGCGCTTTCGGCCGCGCCGGGGGTAGTGGTCGCGATGGAATTGCGAGGAGGAAGGGATGACGCTGAGCTTCGACCCCAGGGCGACGGCCCAGACGCTTTACCATGGCGAATTCCGGCCGATGTTGATCGGCGGCAAGTGGGTCGCCGCGCAGTCCGGCGAGGAGATGCAGGCGCTGAACCCGGCGACAGGGGAGGTGCTGGCGACGGTGCCGCGCGGCGCGGCCGCCGATATCGATGCGGCGGTGGCGGCCGCGCGTGCCGCATTCGAAGGCCCGTGGTCCAGATTCTCCCCCTATGAGCGGCAATGCGTGCTCTTACGCGTCGCCGATCTGTTTGAGAACGATTGGGAGGAGCTCTGCGTCTCCGACACGCTCGATATGGGCCTGCCGATCACGCGCACGCTCGCCAACCGGCGACGCGTCATCGGCATGCTGCGCTTCTACGCCGGCATGGCAACCGCGCTGCATGGCGAGGCCATCGACAATTCGATCCCCGGCGAGATCGTCACCTTCACCCGGCGCGAGCCTGTGGGCGTCGTCGGCGCGATCATTCCCTGGAACGCTCCGACCGCCGCATCGATCTGGAAGATCGCCCCAGCGCTCGCCACGGGCTGCACCATCGTGCTGAAGCCCTCCGAGGATGCGTCGCTGACGCCGCTGCTGATCGCGCGGCTGATGCAGGAGGGTGGTGTGCCCGACGGCGTGGTCAACATCGTCACCGGCACCGGGGCGGAAGCGGGCGCGCGGTTGGCGGAACATCCCGACGTGAACAAGATCGTCTTCACCGGCTCGACGCTGACCGGCCAAGCCATCGCCCGGGCGAGCGTGGCCAATCTCAAGCGCGTTTCGCTGGAGCTCGGCGGCAAGTCGCCGCTCATCGTCTGCCGCGACGCCGACATCGACAAGACTGTTCCGATCGCTGCGATGGCGGTTTTCGTGCATTCGGGCCAGATCTGCATCGCCGGTTCGCGATTGTTCGTGGCGCGCGAAATCCACGACGAGTTCGTGCGCCGGCTGGCCGATTTCGCCGGCAGGCTGCGCATCGGCCACGGCATCGAGGCGGAGACGGAAATCGGGCCGCTCATCAATGCCCGCCAGGCCGGCAAGGTGGAGGATTACATCAGGGCGGGCAGCGACGAGGGTGCGAAGCTGGTCGCCGGCGGATCACGGCTGACGGGCGATCTCTATGACGGCGGCAATTTCATCGCGCCCACGGTGTTCGGCGCGGTGTCGGACCAGATGACCATCGCGCGCGAAGAGATCTTCGGCCCGGTGATTTCTGCCATGCCGTTCGACACGCTCGACGAAGCCGTCGCCCGTGCCAACGCGACGCCCTACGGCCTGGCGGCCGGCATATTCACGAGCCATCTCGGCACGGCGCACAAGCTCGCCCGCCGCGTCAAGGCCGGCTCCGTCTGGGTCAACATGTACCATGCCATCGACCCGGCCGTGCCGTTCGGCGGCATGAAGATGTCCGGCTATGGCCGGGAAGGCGGCATCGAGCATCTGCACGAATATCTGGAAACCAAGTCGGTCTGGATCCAGACAGACTAAGTGGTTTGCCGATATTCAGCTGAGGCCGGCCTGCGGATGGCGCGCCGCACCGCGAGGAATCGGTCGAAACGCAAACCGCTTCCTCCCAGGGCCGAGCGGCAATGAAGCGCTGCCAACGAGCCGTTCCTTAGGAACTTTTGTTCAGCTGGCGATTTTGCATGTATGATCAGATCCTAACGGCCAGGAGGGTATTTCTCGATGGCGACGAAACGGTTTGCGATCTGTGCTCTGGCTTTGGCGATCGGCTGCGGCGTGTCCACTTCGGCATTCGCCGGCGCCAAGCATCGCCACTACGAAGCCGGGCATGAACGCTACGTTCCCGCCCATGGCGATATCATCGACATCCTGTTCGGCGGCCCGCGTTATTATGACCGGCAACTGGTCACCACCGCCGCCGGTGCCTGTTCCTATCATCGGGTTGGGCCGGACGCGAATGCGCTGAACAAGATCAACGATCACCATTGCGGGAAATGAAATAGCCGGCGATTGATCCCCCGGCAGACGCTATCCGGCATCGGCTGGTCCTCGCAGCCCGGAGATCAATGGCGAATTCCACGACTGCAGACCGCCGTAGGCTTCAGCGACTTGTCGCCGGGGGATTCGCCAGTTCGGCGCGTATCTCGGCGTCATGCTCGCCGCGCGCGGGACTTTTCGCTGGTATCCAGCCCGGTCGTCCGGCAAAGCGCGGGGCGGCCGCCGCCTGCAGCACGCCGTCCACCGCCTGCCACGAGCCGCGCGCGGCCATGTGCGGATGGCGAGCCGCTTCCTGCGGGCTGAGCACTGGCCCGACGCACGCGTCCGAGCCCTCGAACAGGCTGATCCATTCATCGCGGGGTTTCGCGGCAAATATCGCCGCCAGCCTGCTGCCGAGCTCCGGCCAGAGATCGCGGTCGAACTGCCGGACGAACTGGGCATCGCCGGTCAAACCAAGCCTGTCGAGGAAAAGCGCATAGAATTTCGGTTCGACACACTGGACGCTGATGAAGCCGCCGTCGGCGGCGCGGTAGACCCGACACCAGTGCGGCCCGTCCAGAAGGCTACGGCCGCGCTCGGCGGCAAGCGCGCCGGATTGGCCGAGCGACATCAGCAGGTTCATCATGTGGGCCGAACCGTCAACGACGGCCGCGTCGACGACGGTGCCTCGGCCGCCGGCGCGTACGCTGATGATGCCGGCAAGCATGCCGATCACCAGATAGAGCGCACCGCCACCTACGTCGCCGACCAGCGTCGGCGGCGCCATCGGGGGTTCTCCAGGCAAGGAGGCGTACCAGAGCGCGCCTGATACGCCGATGTAGTTCATGTCATGGCCGGCGGTGCGGGCGAGCGGCCCGTCCTGCCCCCAGCCCGTCATGCGGCCGTATATCAGGCCGGGGTTGACCGCCAGGCAGGCATCCGGCCCAAGCCCGAGACGCTCCATCACGCCGGGCCGGAAGCCCTCGATCAGGCCGTCGGCGGTGGCGATCAGGCGCATCAGCACGGCGACATCTCCGGCGTCTTTCAGATCGAGCATGATCGAGCGTTTGCCGCGGTCGAGCAGCGAGCGCTCGGGCAGGCCGGGCGCGGAGGCGTGTTTGCGGTGGACGACGACGACATCGGCGCCGAGGTCGGCGAGCAGCATGCCGGCGAAGGGTGCCGGCCCCAGCGCCTCGATTTCCACGATGCGGATTCCCTTCAGCATCGGCTCCTCCCTTAGCGAGCATCGGTCCGTCGCGGCTTACCCTCCGCGGCGGCCCGCGCGAACGGCTTTGCATTCCACCCGTGCTTTCCATATATCGCAAGGCATGAAGAAAATCGGTTTTCTGTCGTTCGGGCACTGGACGCCCTCGTCGCAATCGCAGACGCGGTCGGCGTCGGACGCGCTCTTGCAGTCCATCGATTTGGCCGTTGCCGCCGAGCAGCTGGGCGCGGACGGGGCCTATTTCCGCGTGCATCATTTTGCCCGCCAGCTTGCCTCGCCATTTCCGCTGCTGGCGGCCGTCGGCGCCAAGACCAGCCGCATCGAGATCGGCACGGCGGTCATCGACATGCGTTACGAGAATCCGCTCTACATGGCCGAGGACGCGGGTGCCGCCGACATCATCGCCGGCGGGCGCCTGCAGCTCGGCATCAGCCGCGGCTCGCCCGAACAGGTGATCGATGGCTGGCGCTATTTCGGCTACGTGCCGCAGGAAGGCAAAACCGACGCCGACATGGCGCGGCATCACGCTGAAGTCCTACTCGACACGCTGCGGGGCGAAGGATTTGCCCAGCCCAATCCACGGCCGATGTTTCCCAATCCGCCGGGTCTCTTACGGTTGGAGCCGCATTCCGAAGGCCTGCGCGAGCGCATCTGGTGGGGTGCTGCCACCAACGCCACCTCCGAATGGGCGGCGAAACTGGGGATGAACCTGCAAAGCTCGACGCTCAAATTCGATGAGACCGGCAAGCCTTTCCACATCCAGCAGGCCGAGCAGATCCGGGTTTACCGCGAGGCCTGGAAGGCGGCCGGCCATCAGCGCGAGCCGCGCGTCTCGGTCAGCCGCAGCATCTTCGCGCTGATCGACGATCGCGACAGGGCCTATTTCGGACGCGGCAATGAGAGCCGCGACCAGATCGGCTTCATCGAGGAGAACACAAGGGCGATCTTCGGGCGCAGCTACGCCGCCGAACCGGACGTGCTGATCAAGGAACTGGCGGCGGATGAGGCAATCGCCGAGGCCGACACCCTGCTGCTCACCGTGCCCAATCAGCTCGGTGTCGACTACAACGCCCATGTCATCGAGGCGATCCTGACCCATGTCGCGCCGGCCCTGGGCTGGCGCTAGAGCCGGCAACCATCGATCACGACCGATAATCCAGGGAGGTGCACCGCATGCCGAAGAAGGCCTTGATTGCCTGGGGAGGCTGGGAAGGCCATACGCCCGAGCGCAGCGCCAGCGTCATCCGCGCAATGCTTGAGCGCAACGGGTTCGCCGTCACGTTCGGCCAGGGAACGGCGATGTTCGCCGATCCGGAGCTGGCCTCGTTCGATCTCATCGTTCCTGTCATCACGATGTCGACGATCGAAAAGACCGAGCTTCAGAACCTGACGCGCGCGGTCCGCCAGGGAACTGGGCTCGGCGGTTTCCACGGCACGATGGGCGACAGCTTCCGTAACGAACCCGACTACCAGTTCATGACCGGTGGCCAGTGGGTCGCACATCCCGGCGACATCATCGACTACCAGGTTGCCATCTCCAGGCCGGACGACCCGATCACCAGCGGCGTCAGTGATTTCGCCTACCGGTCGGAGCAGTATTACATGCATGTCGATCCGAGCAACGAAGTGCTGGCGACGACCACCTTCACCGAGGCGCATTTCCCTGGCATCGGCGGCGTCGTCATGCCGGTAGTCTGGAAGCGCAGATATGGCATGGGAAAGGTTTTCTACAGTTCGCTTGGTCACACCGCGGACGAGTTCGCGGTGCCGGAAATGGCACTTATCGTCGAGCGAGGCCTGCTCTGGGCCACGCGGGGATAGCGGCAAAATTTACAGGAACATTCCGGAGATGCCGAATGACTGATTTCAGCTGGTCTGCATCCGAAAAGAAGATCGCTCGCCATGCCTTCGATACGGCCCTTGAGGCGGCGCTTGCAAAGACGATGGCCGAGTTCAAGAGCAAAGCGAATGCCGCGACGGTGCCTTCGGAAATGTGGGAGGTCGAGGATTGGTTGCGTGATCAGCGACGGGACATCGACCGGAGGTTCGATTACCGCTATTCCCAGCTTCTTGACGTCTTCGCCGGTCTTATTTTCACAGGGCGCATGGACGAAGGTCTCATTGCCGGACTGTCGCAAGACAAGCTGGAAACGATCCGCCGATACATGGCCTTTGCCGCAGAGCGTTGAATTTCCGTCAGGCTCTACCAATCGGCGATGCGGTCGCCTCCGGTGAACTGCGCGCTTTTGCCGGTGTATTCGAACAATTCGATCTTCACGCCGTTGGGGTCGCTGAGCCAGGCCTGATAGGTGTCATCGCAGGCGAGTTTCTTGGCGGTGACCGCCACGCCCATGGACGCGATGTGTGCGATCGCGGCGTCGATGTCTTCGACCTCCAGACAGAAATGGTTGATCTGGTCGGTCTCGCTGAACCGCGCTGCGTCCTTCCGGAAAACCTCGACATGGCTGCGTCCGCCGCAATTGAGATAAAAACCGAAAACCTGGCCGTCGCGCAGGAAATTGAACTGGATGTTTATGCCCAGGACGTCCTCGTAAAATTGCCGTGTCTCATCCAGATCGTTGGCGAAGATACAGACATGGGCGAGTTGCTTCACTTTGATCATGGCTGAGCCTCTTTTTGTATCGTGAGTGTGGCATTGAGGCGGCAGCCTATCATCAGCCGATCCCCCCAGTGACCACATAGGCGCCAGCGGTGCGCCCGTCCTCCAGCCGCACCACCGCTGTCACGATCGAGCCGTAGGAGCCGCGCCAGACACTGTGCAAGCGCGCATGCTCGACGGCTGGCACGAGCGCGCGCCCGCTGAAACCCGTGCCGCTCCGCTGCAGCGCCAAGGGCTCTCCATTGACGTGCACCTTGACGCCGGCAGTGTCGGCCCCTGTTGCCTCGGCGGGCAGGTCGAGTGCGATGAAGATTTCATGCTGATCGCCAGAAGTGTTTGTCTCTGCGGCAAGTGTTATGGCGAGCGAACGCGCCTTGCCAGTGCCAGCCTGTGCGGCGCGGCGCGAAAAGATATCGTCGGCCAGTTCGGGCGTGCGCGGCGGGCGCGTGCGGCGTTGCGTCGAGTGCTCGAAATCGCCGGCCATGCGCAGCAATCTTTCATCATCATAGGCCTTGCCGGCGAAGGTCAGGCCGACCGGCATGCCAATATCGGCCATGGTGCCCATCGGCACGGTGACGGTCGGGATGCCGAAATGCCGCCACACCAGATTGCCGTTGGCGACCCAGGTGCCGTTGCGCCAGGCAAGCGCTGCGGACGCTTGGTCGATGTCGGCGTCGGCCGGTCCGACATCGGCTGCGGCGGGCAGCACCACGGCGTCGAGCCTGTTCGCGTCCAGCCAGTCCTCGAAATCGAGCCGCCGTGTCGCCTCCAGCCCCTTGAGCCCGTCCTCGAGGCTTGGAATATCGGCGAAAGGCGTGACACCGGATTTCGCGCGTTCGACATAGTCCGCCAGGTCGAAGCCGCCCTCATAGCGGTCGGGCAGCGTGCCCGGCGGCTGCGGGAAGATTTTCGGACCGTCGACCGAGGCGAGATCGGGCAGCGCAGGATCGGCATTGGCGCGCAGAAAATCGTCCCAGCCCCAGATGCAGAGATCCCAGATTTCCCGGTCGGCGAAGTCCCGTGGCACGAGCCCGCGCTCGACCATGGTGCGCGCGCCGGGGCGGTCGCGCTCATAGTTGGAAACGATGGGAAAGTCGACTTCTACCACCTCGGCGCCAAGCCGCCTCAGATCCGTCGCCGCCCGATCCCAGAGGGCAAGCACCGAGGCGCGGGTTTCGATCGGCCGGTCGGCCCCGCTGTCGCGGACGACATACATTCTGGGCACGCCGAGCCGCATGCCTTTCAACGACCCCACAAGCGCCAGATCGGTATAGCGTTGCGGCCGCACATCGGCGCTTTTCGGCAGCTTGACCCAGGGCTGCGCGCGCCAGAAATCGCCTCTCGTCTCCGCATCGTCGGAGACGATGACGTCGAGCAGTTCGAGCATGTCGGGCATGCTGCGTGTATGCGGCACCACGACGTCCATGGTCGGCACCAAGGGCCAGTTGCCGCGCACCGAAATGACGCCGCGCGAGGGCGTGTAGGCGACCAGCGCGTTGTTGCTGGCCGGCGCGCGGCCGGACGACCAGGTTTCCTCTCCGAGCCCGAAGGCGCAGAAGCTGGCTGATGTCGCCGTGCCGGAGCCGTTGGACGAACCAGACGCGAAGGCGGCGGTCAGGTAGTCGGCATTGTAGGGGCTCTCGGCTCGGCCATAGACGCCGCGCTGCATGCCGCCATTGGCCATTGGCGGCATGTTGGTCAGGCCGATCAGCACGGCACCGCCGGCGCGCAGCCGCGCGATGGTAAAGGCGTCTTCATTGGCGACGAGATGTTCGAAGGCCGGCGAGCCGGCGGCCACCGTCAGCCCGGCGACCTTGTAGCTGTCCTTGGCGGTGTAGGGAATGCCGTCGAGCGGCCCGAGTACGGCGCCGTTGCGGCGCCTTTGGTCGGAAGCGGCAGCCTCCTTGAACATGCGGGGATTGAGCACCGGCACAGCATTGAGGCTGATGCCGTGCCGGTCGAAATGCGCGATGCGCCTCAGATATGCCCCGACCAGTTCGACGCTGGTGACGAGGCCATCATCGAGCGCGCGGCGCAATTGCTCGATCGTCGCTTCGACTAGATGAAGGCTGGCGTCGGTCATCACTGGTTCCAGGCTGTCGTTTGCACGCCATGGATGAGCGAGGCCGCGGCCTTCGGCAAGAGCCAATCGCGATCGTCGGCTGCCGGTATCGTCGTTAAGCGAAATGGCCATAGTCGAAGGTGACGCTGGTGCTGGCACCGCCATTGGCGCGATGTCCGCCACGAAACGCGCCGGCTCGCCGATGAGCCCGCGCATCGCCGAAACCTGGTGCGATGACAATGCGGTGCGGTCAACCCACGATAGGCGCACCAGCCCGGCCGCTTTGGCTTGGCCGCACAATTGCGGCGCGAAAAAACTATCCGATCAAAGGGAATTTGGCTGACGCGGGTGTTTTACGGCCACTTTGTGGGGACGAGATTTGCAACTTAGCATTGCTGCCGTCATTATCGGTCTTAGAGGGGGCTGAAGGTTGTGGAGCATTGAGAAATGACGATGTCCGATCAGGATGACCTGATCCGAGCAGCCATCGGACGGCTGCTCGCAGAGAAAACCGGCGCCGCCAGCATATCGATGAAGGAGAGCATTGCCGAGCTTTTGACGCTCACCGGCGCTGCGGCCACGCATGAGAAGCTGCAGGACCTGCTGCTGGAGATGGCCGAAATGCGTGGCATGATGGTTAGCCTCGACGTCTAGATCGTTCATCGTCCCACACGGAGACAATGAACCTGTCGCTTTGTCTTGGCGCAATTCCGGACCGAGAACCTTCCTGTACTTTTCCTGGATCTCGGATCGACCGGGACGCTGCCGGCCGTGCAGCCTGCCAGTCAGCCGGTCGGTGCGCAAATGGAATCGGCGCTGCGGTCGGCGATCATGATCACCGAGCGCCGGCTGACGCGGGGATATTGCGGCCGATCTTCTGCGGCGAGCAGGCGCCTGGCGCGGGCCGAAATCACCTGCGGGCGAAGCTGAAGGAGAACCGGCTGCCGCGATGGTAGACGGCGGCATGGACGACCGGCGTCCCGGTCGCGTCGAAGCAGGTCTCGGTAATCAGCAGCGCCGGCCCGAAGTCGCGCAGATCGTTACGCTGCACGACTTCGTCGGGCAGCATCACCGCCGAAACCGAGGCAGCCGACATGCGCGGCCTGTGCCGGTGCTGTTCGAGGAGCGAAAGCAGCGAACCGCTCCAGTCGATGTCGAAAACGCGCGCCGGGATCAAGCTGCGCGGGATGTAGTCGAGCGAATACATCAGCGGTTCATCATGGTGGAGCCGCAGCCGCTCCAGCCGGATGACGCGTTCCCCCTCGGCCAATCGCAGCTGCTGCCGCACCATTGGATCCGGCGTATCCTCGGCGATGGACAGCACTTTGTTGGTGGTCTCGTAGCCATAGTGGCGCGACATGTCTGTCACGCTCTCGAACACGGTGATCGGCCGGTCGACCTCGACGGAGGCACTAGCGGTGACGAAGCGGCCGAGCCCGTGGGTGACAGAAATGAGACCGTCCTGTTCGAGCAGCTTCAGCGCCTCGCGCAACGCCGGGCGCGAGATGCGGAAGCGCTGTGTCAATTGGGCCTCGGTGGGCAGCTTGTCGCCGGGCTTGAGTCCCTCGGCTCTGATGAGGTTGGCGAGGCGTTCGCGGAGCTGGACCGCCAAAGTGCGCGCGTCGCGAAGCGGTTCGTCCAAGATGCTCATCCCCATTATGCCAACATTCCCTTTGTTGTCTGACAAAGGCGACGAGGTCAAGCAGAGCCATTTCGTTCCAGGACGTTGCCTGCCTCGAAAACCGTCCTGTGTTCGGCGCGCGAAAATCACTTGAAATGCGGACGCCGAGATGTCAGTTGTCTTACAACTTATGTGAGGGTGCGATGCTCAATTTCGACGAAGCCAGATTTTTACGCATTCAATCGGGGGCGGTGGCCCTGCGCGAGGGTATCGACGCCGCCGTGGCGCAATGCCTGACCGCCGGAGCGGAAAACATTTTCTTTCTTGGCACCGGTGGCGCGGCGATACTCATGCAGCCGGCCGCGCAGCTGTTGCAGCGCAGGTCGCGCTTCCCGGCCTCTATCGACGTGACGGCAGAGCTGGAACTCGCTCAATCGGTCAACTTGACGGAAAAGTCGATTGTCGTGCTGCCCTCGCTCTCCGGCACCACCAAGGAGAGCGTCGCGCTGCTGGCCAAGCTCAAGCAGATCGGCGCTACGGTGATCACGCTGGTCGGGCACGCGGACACGCCGCTCGGCAAGGGCGGCGACCATGTCTTCGTCAACTTCGCCGAGGACGACACGTCCTGCGAGTCCTTCTATCTGCAGTCGCTTTTCATCGCGCTGTCGGTGCTGAAGCATCGCGGCGAGCTTGCCGAAGCGGACCGGATTTTTGCCGAGCTGGAGCGCCTTCCGGATTTGCTGCTGGCCGTAAAGCAGGGCTATGAACAGAAAGCCGTCGAATTCGCCCGCAAGCTCGCGGCCAGCGACTGCCACATCATAACCGGCGCCGGTAATGTCTGGCCGCAGGCTTCGTATTACGGCATGTGCATCCTGGAAGAGATGCAGTGGATACGCACACGTCCGGTGCACGCCTCGGATTTCTTCCATGGCACGCTGGAGTTGGTGGAAAAAGGCGTCAGCGTCGTCCTTTTCAAAGGCGAGGACAGTGCCCGGCCGCTCGCCGACAGGGTCGAGAAGTTCGTCCCCGGCTATACGAATGAGATGACCGTGCTCGATACAGCCGATTTCGCGCTGCCCGGCATTTCGCCCGATGTGCGGGCGCTGGTGTCGCCGATCGTGCTCGCCACCGTGCTTGAACGTATCAGCGCCCATCTCGAAATGATACGCAATCATCCCTTGACGACGCGCCGCTACTACAAGCGCGTTGCCTATTGAGTGCACCCTATCAGGGCGCTCAGCCGGGGCACCAGAATATGGCAAGCTTTCGTTTCGCCACCGTCGGCGACAACTGCATCGACCGTCTCGGCCCGCCGGTAAACCGGCGGCTGGTCGGCGGCAACGCGGTCAACGTTGCCGTCCAGCTCGCCCGGCTCGGCCATAGGAGCTTCTATTTCGGCGCGGTGGGCCGCGATGCCGAAGGCCGGCACACAGAAGCGGCGCTGACGGCAAACGGGGTGTCGACCGAGCATCTGCGCCTCTGCGACGAGAATACCGCCTGGACCGACATTGCGGTCCTGCCTTCCGGCGAGCGCGTGATTGCCGCCGAGGATTTCGGCGCCTGCGCGCATTATGTGCCCGACGACGCGGAGCTGGCGATTCTAGAAGCGATGGACCACGTCCATATTGGCTGGCTGAACGATGGCGGCGTCTTGCGCCGGCGCCTTGCGCGGGCAGGGGGTAGCGTCTCGCAGGACATTTCGGTCAACGCCGATCCGGCCAATCTCGGCGTGACGGGGCTGAGCGTCGCCTTCGGCTCGGCCACGGAAGGCCGCGGCGCGGCGGAAGCGATGGCGGCCGATCTTCTGTCGCGCGGCGCTCAATGCGCAGTCGTCATGCGCGGTGCGGCCGGATCGATGGCGCTGACCGCGAACGCGCGCGCCGAAACCGGCATTCACGCTGTCGAGGTCGTCGACACGACCGGCGCTGGCGACAGTTTCATTGCCGGGTTTCTGACCGCTTGGCTCGCCAAGGGGCCGCTGCTGCAATGCCTGGATAGCGGGCGCGACCGCGCCGCGCTGACCTGCGGCCATCTCGGCGGTTTTCCGCAGGAGGCGTGGCCGCTCTAAGAGCGTTCACCGTTTCACGGACGACGAACCTCATATCTTTACGCAATTCCGGACGGAAAACCGTTTCACACTTTCCTGGAATTGCTCCTGTTCAGCGCTTGAGCGAGCGCCCGAACCGTTCCTCGATGCGCGACTGCAGGAATTCGAGACCCATCGAGAGCAGCCAGTAGATCATCGAGGCGGTGATGAGCATCTCGATGTGGCGGAACTCGGTCTGGCCCTGCGTGCGCGCGAGATACATGATCTCCCAGACCCCGACCACCGAGACCAGCGAGGAATCTTTCAGCATCGCGATGAACTGGTTGCCGGTCGGCGGCACGATGACACGCATGGCCTGCGGCAGGATGACCAGGAACATCGTCTGGTTGGCGCTGAGGCCGAGTGCGGTGGCGCCCTCCGTCTGGCCGCGCGAAATGCTTTCGATGCCGGCGCGGAAAATCTCGGTCATGTACGCGCCGTAGCAGAGCGACAGCGCCATGATGCCAGCCGGCACCGCGCCGATGACATAGCCGACCTGCGGCAGGCCGAGATAGATGATGTAGATCTGCATCAGCAGCGGCAGGCCACGAAACAGCGAGGTGTAGAAGGTCGCCAACCCGTAGACCACGCCGTTCCTGGAAAGCTTGGCAATGGCGCCGAGGAAGGCGATGATTGTGGCGATGGCGATCGAAATGGCGGAGATGTAGAGCGTCGTCACCACGCCCTTCGAGATGAGGAAGCCGATCTTCTTGGCGATGAAGGTGAAGGACAGGTCGAAGGAATAGAAGAACAGCATCAACAGCACGAACAGCTCGATCCACACCGCCACGATCTGCTGCTTGCGGCTGAGATACTGCAAAGCCTTCCAGTTCGCCGCCACGATCAGCGCGATCAGCACCGCCGAGACCACGCGGCCGGCCGCGGGATTGGCACCAAGCCAGTCGATCGAGCCCGGGACGAGCTTGCCGATCCAGTCCGGCTTGATGCCGAGGCCGTACAGGCCGGCGGCGAAGGCGGCGAGCACGAAGAGCAAGCCGATGCGGCGCGCCGCGTCCGGGTAATTGAGCAACAGTCGGCCGATCACGCTTTAAGCTCCTGTGGTCGGCGGGGCCGTTCGCGCCACCAGTCCTGTGCCTGCAGCTTCCAGTAGGTGAGCTGCGCGACAGCAAGTCCAGCCGGGCCGCCCGCCCAGGCGAGCCCGAACGGCGCGAACAGCCGGTAGCGGTCCGACTCGCCCAGTATGGCTTCGGCAACCAGCTTGCCGGCGATGGCCGTGGTGTTGACGCCATGACCGCCAAAAGCCGTGAGATACCAGACGCCCGGCTGCAATTCGCCGATCTGGGGCATCAGGTGGCGGGCGTAGGACATCAGTCCCGACCAGGCGAGTTCGGTCTTGAGCTGTTCGAGTTGGGGGTAGGTCGTCACCATCTCGCGGCGCAATTCCCCGGCCAACGCCGCCGGCGAGGCTGTTCTTGTGGTGATGCGCCCGCCCCAGAGCAGCCGTTTGCCGCCGTCCACGACACGGTAATAGTCGCCGGCGCGGCGGTTGTCGCCGATAGCGTCGGTCGTCGTGATCGCCCTGGCGATGAGTTCGGGCGCTTCTTCGCTCACCATCACGTAGGTCGCTATCGGCAGGAAAGCACGCTTCAGTCGCGCGACCAGCGGCCCCGTATAGCCGCCGGTCGCGAATACCGCCTGGCGGGCGCGCACTTCACCGCGATCTGTGCGCACGATCTTTTCCGCGCTGCGAAGCTCAGCGTGGACGGCGCCCGACCCTTCATGAATCCTGCCGCCCAGCCGTTCGATTTCAACCGCAACGGCGCGCAGGTAGTTGAGCGGATGCATGTGAAAGGCGTTGGGATCGCGCAGGGCCTGGTAGTAGCGGTCGGAATGCAGCACCGCGCGCACCTGGTCGCGCTCGAGATAGTCGAGCCGGTAGTCGAAGTCGCGCGCCAGTTGCCCGGCATAGGCCTTCAGCGCATGGCCGTCATCGTGGCGTAGCACGCTCATGATGCCGGAGCGCGGCTGTGCCGCCTCGATGTCGAGATCGCGGATCGTCTGGCGCACAAAATCAACGCCTTCGATCGACAAGCGGTGCAGCTTTTGCGCCGCCTCCGCGCCAGCCATCGCGGCGATGTTGTCGCCATCGGTGGCGAATCCGGGGCTGACGAAGCCGCCATTGCGACCCGAGGCGCCGAAGCCGACGCGCTGGGCCTCGAGCACGACGACGTGCCTGCCGGCGCGAGCCAGCTGTAGCGCTGTCGTCAGCCCGGCCAGTCCGCCGCCGACAATGACGGTGTCGCATTCGCAGACGCCTTGCAACGGCGGTCGGACCGTGTCGTCGGCAAGCGTGCGTCGGTAGTAGGTGTCGGGATATGCCATGATCAAAATGATGCGGGCGGGCGGCTGAAAGGCCGCCCGCGGCGCGCCTCAGTCGGCGCTATAATCCTTGCCGTACCATTTGGTGGTCAGCTTGGCGAGCGTGCCATCCTTCTTCATCTCGTCGATGATGCCGCCGACCTTGGCGTTCCAGTCCGCGTCGCCTTTCTCGGCGATCACCACCAGCGGTTCGCGGAAGGCATATCCGCCCTCGAGGATACGCAAGGGGTAGCCGTTCTTGATCGCGTTCTGGGCGGTCTGCTCCGGGGCGATGACCGCGTTGAGGCGCACGCCGTCGCCGAGCCTCAGATCATCGAACGGCAGCATGGAATCGGCGAAAGTCCTGATCTCGCCGGGCTGGAGCTTGTATTCGATCGGCGGCAGGCCTGGTGCGTCGATCTCGAGCTGGCGGCGGATGAAGTCTTCGGAGGTGGTGGCGGTCTCGACGCCGATGATCTTGCCGCTCAGGTCGTCGACGGATTTGGCCTTGCTGTCCTTGTGGACCACATAAACGTACGGGCTGTAATAATAGACGCCCAGGAAATCGATCACCCTGGCCCTGGCCTTGGTGGGCGTCACGGAGCCGACGCCGATGTCGTAGCGGCCTTGCCAGTGGCCCCCGGTCATCGTCGCCCAGTCCGGCGTCTCGAAGCTGACCTCGACGCCGAGGCGTTTGGCGATCTCCTTCGAGACGTCTATGTCGAAGCCGACGAGTTGATTGCTGTCGTCAAGGAAACTCTGCGGCGGCCAGCCGCTGTTGGTGGCGACCACCATCGCCTTCTTCGAGATGACGCGGTCCACGGTCCCTCCCGCCGACGCCGCCGACGCGAATGCAAATGTCGTGGCTGCCAACGCCAGGCACGCGATCAATTTCTTCACCGAAACCTCCCCAGGCTTTTTCTGTCGAACCGTATGTAAGATGTCTGACAACGTCAATTGAGTGTAAGCCGGGATACGAGTCAAGGGCCTTGGGGGAGGCCGCAACCGTTTTCTGTCGAATATCATATCCGGTCCGCCCCGACGTCACGCCCCAGCATTGACCATGTGGGCCTGACAGTCGTCGCGGCGATATTTTGAAGGGATGTGGGTTGCTGGGTGGAGGAGGACGCGGCCTTGGCAGCGACAGCGCTCGATCCTCCAAATACACCTCATGCGGCCGCTTCGTCCTGTGGCGGCCGCATCAGTGTCCGCGCAGCATCTTTTCCCGCCGCGAGGATACGGTCCGACAAATCCGTGCCTTCGACGGCTCGAGACAATTGCAATGTTCCGAAGAGCGTCGCGAAAACGCCGAGGGCAACGCCTTCCGGATCCTTGCTCGATGGAAGCGCCGAAGACAATTGACGCACCAGGGACAGCAAGTGCTCTGTATAGACTTCACGCGTCTCCGGCGGCTGGCGCGCGAGTTCGGGCAGCAGTGCGGCAGACGCGCAGCCCTTTCCCGGATTGTCGCGGTGCTCGGCGGAAAGATAAGCCTCCAGAGCCAACTCCGGGCCGCCGGTAGCCAAGGCTTCCTGCACTTGCTGCGACTGGATCTCCATGGCTGCCGCCACGCTTTCACGCACAAGCTCCGCCTTGGATTGAAAGTGCGGATAGAAAGCTCCGTTGGTCATCCCGGCATCCCCCATGATGGTTGCCAGCCCGGAAGCGGCAATGCCGTCACTCCGAAAACGTTCGACTGCTGCCTCCATGATCCGGCCGCGTGAGGCGTCCTTTCGGCCCTTGTCATAGCGCATGGCTGCCATTCCTTTCTGCTATTGCATTATGAGCATAATCTGATATTATGACTGTAATTCAATTGCCACGAAAAAGCTAGTCCTCATGACTTTGGAGCACGAAATGAATGCGAATTCCGGAAAAACCGCCGTTGTGACCGGCGCCTCTTCGGGCATCGGCCGCGCCAGCGCCGAGGCCTTGGCACGGGCGGGGTTCACTGTCTTCGGAACCAGCCGCCGCAAGGCCGGCAACGGCCCGGTCGGGGTGACCATGCTGGTTTGCGACGTAACCGACGGTGAGGCCGTTGCCGCACTCGTTTCGACGGTGCTTTCGCAGACCGGCCGGATCGACCTGTTGGTCAACAATGCCGGCGTCGGCCTGCTTGGAGGCGCCGAGGAATTTTCGATCGCACAGGTCCAGGCTCTGTTCGACGTCAATCTGTTCGGTGTCATCCGGATGACCAACGCAGTGTTGCCGTCGATGCGGCGGCGCGGCGAAGGGCGCATCATCAATATCGGCTCGGTGCTAGGCCTCGTGCCCGCGCCGTATTCAGCGCACTATTCGGCGGTCAAACACGCGCTGGAGGGCTATTCGGAATCGCTCGATCACGAGGTTCGTGCGTTCAATATCCGCGTCTCCGTCATCGAGCCGGCATTCGTCCGCACTGTCTTCGACCAGAACGGAATCGAGCCGGATTCGCGGTTGAAGGAATACGATCAGGCTCGAGCCGGCCTCGAAGCGCTTCTTCGCGATGTGATGCCTGTAGCCGACCGGCCGGAAGTGGTGGCGCAGGTGGTCGTCAAGGCGGCGACCGATGCCCGTCCGCGACGCCGCTACACCGCCGGCAAGGCCGCGCGGCAGGTCAGCCTGCTGCGCCGCTTTGCCCCTGCGGGACTATTCGACAAGAGCCTGCGCAAACAGTTCCGCCTGCCGGTTTGAACAACAGCGAGCAGAAGGTTTCACGCACATGCGACCAGCAACGACAACACAATTGCCCAGGCCCCACAAGACTCAGGTGCCGACTCCCGCGTTCAATCGGTCGGCCCACTCACCGGCATTGTTCCAGGACACGCCGACGCGCTCCGTCGATGTCGGCGGCACAGCTTTTGTTTACCGCGAACTCGGACCCAGGACGGGCGTGCCGGTGATCCTGCTCAACCATCTCGGCGCTCAACTGGACAATTTCGATCCACGCATCGTCGATGGCCTCGCTGCGACCCGGTGGGTGATTGCCTTCGACAACAGGGGCATCGGTGCTTCGGGCGGCAAAACGCCGTCGACCATTGCCGAGATGGCACGGGATGCGATCGCCTTTGTCCGAGCACTGGGGTTCGAGGAAGTCGATCTCTTCGGATTTTCGCTCGGCGGCTTCGTGGCGCAGGAGATCGTGCTGACCGAACCCACGCTTGTGCGCAAGCTGATCCTGGCCGGCACCGGGCCGGCCGGTGGCGAAGGCATCGACAAGGTGACGCCGTTGACGATCGTCGACATGATCAAGGGGGCGCTTACTCTTCGGGATCCGAAATACTATCTCTTCTTCACGAGGACGGCGAATGGGCGCCGCGCCGCCAAAGCCTTCCTGCAGCGGCTAACGGAGCGCCAGGCCGACCGCGACAAATCGATATCGTTGAGCGCGTTCGGCGCCCAGCTCAAGGCGATCAAGGCTTACGGACTGCAGGCGCCGCAAGACCTGAGCGTCATCCGCATTCCCGCCTTGGTTGCGAACGGCGATCACGACAGGATGGTGCCAAGCGGCAACACCCACGATCTCGCCCGGCGTATCCCTGGAGCGCAACTGGTGATCTATCCGGATGCCGGGCATGGCGGGGTCTTTCAGAACCATGCCGATTTCGTCTCGAAAGCCTTGGCCTTTCTCGAGGCCTGACGCCTCTCTGCCGGGGCGCTGTCTGGCCCTGGGGACATCAAGAAACACTTTCAGAAAGTCACTGCCATGAAGGCATTCGTCGTCGATAAATATAGCAAGAAGGGCATTCTGCGGCTAGCCGAAATGCCGGAGCCGGTGCTCCGGGACAGCGATGTCCTGGTCGAAATCCATGCCGCGGGGGTGAACCTCCTCGATTCCAAAGTCAAAACCGGAGAGTTCAAGCTCATCCTGCCCTATCGCCGGCCCTTCATCCTGGGCCACGACGTGGCCGGGACGGTTGTCCGCGTCGGATCGAAGGTGCGCAAATTCAAAGCCGGCGACGATGTCTATGCGCGGCCGCGAGACGGCCGGATCGGGACGTTCGCCGAGTTCATCGCCATGAATGAAGCCGACGTGGCCTTGAAGCCAGAGAACCTCGCCATGGAAGAGGCGGCCTCGATCCCGCTGGTCGGCCTGACAGCCTGGCAGGCGCTTATCGAAAGGGCAAATTTGAGGAAGGGACAGAAAGTCTTCATTCAGGCCGGGTCCGGCGGCGTGGGGACATTCGCCATCCAATTGGCAAAACACCTCGGCGCCACGGTTGCGACCACCGCGAGCGCGGCGAGTGCCGATCTGGTCAAGGGCCTCGGCGCCGATATCGTCGTCGACTACAGGAAGGACGACTTCGAGAAAATCCTGTCGGGTTACGATGTCGTCGTGAACAGCCAGGACGCCAAAACGCTTGAAAAATCACTGAGCGTGCTGAAGTCGGGCGGCAAGCTTATCTCCATCTCCGGTCCACCGGATCCCGAATTTGCTAGGGAAAAGGGACTGAATTTCGTGCTGAGGCTGGTGTTGCGCTTGTTGAGCCGCGCTATTCGGGCCAAGGCCAAGCGCCTTGGCGTGCAGTTTTCTTTCCTGTTCATGCGGGCGCAGGGTGATCAGCTGGGCAAAATCACGTCCCTCATCGAATCCGGAGCGATCCGCCCAGTTATCGATCGGGTCTTTCCCTTCGAAGCGACCAATGAGGCGCTGGCCTATGTCGAAAGCGGACGTGCCAAGGGTAAGGTCGTGATCAAGGTCAGATAGCTCCGACGCCCGCGGGGATGCAACATCTGCCAGTTCGCCGGCGATGACGGTGATCGTCGAAGCGCTCCGCCATCGGAGCTGAGGCGATAAGATCTACCGCGAACATCAGTGACGGCAATGACAACGTCGCCACCCCCTATTCGCCAACGACGCGATCTCCAGAGGAACAGTGAAGTACATACCTTAGAAATTTCTAATGTGTATTCGACGGGATTTGACAGAGGGTCGGCGACCAGCCGGGCTGGCTGGGTTGAGCTTGCCGTCGTGCCCAGGTGTCGAGCATCTTCCTGTGCGTGGTGAAAGAAAAGGCGTGTGCGCCACTGCTTTACAGGCCGGCCTGGTAGCGCTACCGTTTCACAGTCGCGTGACCGAGGGGGGACTTCGGGAGCTGTCGCCGACCGAAGTGGTGGATTGAAGTTCCTGCCGTTTGCCGGCATTCATTTCAAACGCCAAAGAGAAGCGGTTTCCTGCGAAGACGCGGGAACCATCCGGGAGGAGATCGATGGCGTCTGTCGCGATTGGCGATGTCTACAAGTCGTTCGGCGCCGTCGAGATTCTTCACGGCGTCAGCGTCGACATAGAAGACGGCGAGTTCGTCACGCTGGTCGGGCCCTCGGGCTGCGGAAAATCGACCCTTCTCAGGATGATCGCCGGTCTTGAAAAGATTTCGCACGGTCAGATCTCGATCGGCGACCGGATCGTCAACAACATTGCGCCGAAAGAGCGCGACGTCGCGATGGTTTTCCAGAACTATGCGCTCTACCCGCACATGACCGTTGCCGAGAACATGGCGTTCTCGCTCATGCTCAAAGGCGTATCCAAGGCCGAAAGCGATGCCGGCGTGAAGCGGGCAGCCGAAATCCTCGGGCTGGTGCCGCTGCTGTCGCGCTACCCTCGCCAGCTTTCCGGCGGGCAGCGCCAGCGCGTTGCCATGGGCCGCGCCATCGTGCGCGATCCGGCGGTTTTCCTGTTCGACGAGCCGCTCAGCAACCTCGATGCCAAGCTCCGGGTTCAGATGCGCGCCGAGATCAAGGAACTGCACCAGCGGCTGAAGACCACGACGGTGTATGTCACTCACGACCAGATCGAGGCCATGACCATGGCCGACAAGATCGTGGTCATGCATGACGGCATCGTCGAGCAGATCGGACCGCCGCTGGAACTCTACGACCGGCCGAACAACCTGTTCGTCGCGAGCTTCATCGGCTCGCCCGCCATGAACCTGCTCAAGGGAACGATCCTGACCGACGGAGCGCCGTCCTTCCGTGGTGCGGGAGACATTTCCGTGCCTCTGGCCGCGCCATCCTCGATCGGCAACGGCGAGCCAGTCGTGCTGGGGATACGGCCGGAGCATTTGCGGCTGGCCGACAATGGCATCCCGGTCACGGTGGTGGTGATCGAGCCGACCGGTTCGGAAGTGCAGATCATCGGCCGAACGGCGGGCGGCGAGGATATCGTCGTGAATTTTCGGGAGCGCCATTCCTTCACACCAGGGGAAACCATTCGGCTGTCGGTCGAACCTGGCCTGATCCATCTCTTTCACGGCGAAACCGGCAAACGCATCGAGACGCGATAAAGGGCACGCAACGAGGAAACACAGAGGAGGAAACGAGCATGAAATTCACCAGACGCGACGTGATCCGCACCACCGCCGGCGCGGCGGCGGGAGCCTTGGGCAGCCGCTTCGTCGGCTCCCCGGCCTTCGCCCAGGAAGGCCTGAAGTACAGGCCGGAGGAGGGGGCGAAGCTCAGGTTGCTGCGCTGGTCACCATTCGTGCAGGGCGACGAGGACCAATGGCTGAAAAACACCAAACGGTTTACCGAAGCGACGGGTGTGGAGGTGCGCGTCGACAAGGAAAGCTGGGAGGACATTCGTCCCAAGGCGGCGGTCGCCGCCAATGTCGGCTCCGGTCCGGACCTGATGTTCGTCTGGTTCGACGACCCGCACCAGTATCCCGACAAGCTGCATGACGTTACTGAACTGGGCGAATATCTGGGCTCGAAATATGGTGGCTGGTACGATGGACCGCGGCAGTACGCGACGCGCGAGGGCAAGTTCCTCGGCCTGCCTCTGGCCACCATCGGCAACGCCATCGTCTATCGCGAAAGCTGGGTGAAGGAGGCCGGTTTCTCGGAATTCCCGAAGGACACGACCGGCTTCCTGGAGCTTTGCAAGGCGTTGCAGGCGAAAGGGCACCCGGCGGGCTTCACGCATGGCCACGGCGTGGGCGACGGCAACAATTATGCGCATTGGCTGCTTTGGAGCCATGGCGGCCAAATGGTCGACGAAAGCGGGAAGGTGACGATCAACAGCCCCGAGACCCTGAAGGCCATCCAGTATGCGCAGGAACTCTACAAGACCTTCATTCCCGGGACTGAAAGCTGGCTCGACGTCAACAACAACCGCGCCTTCCTGGCCGGGGAAGTGAGCGTCATCGCCAACGGCATCTCGGCCTACAACACGGCCAAGATCAACAAGGACAATGACCCGAAGCTGACGGAGATCGCCAAGGACATCCGCACCACCAACCTGCCGATCGGCCCGGTCGGCAAATCGGTCGAGCTGTTCCAGGTGACCACGGCCGTCATCTTCGACTACACGCCCTATCCCAACGCCGCCAAAGCATATCTACAATTCATGTTCGAGGACCCGCAGATGTCGGACTGGGTCACGTCATCGGCCGGCTATTGCTGCCAGACGCTGAAGGCCTTCGACAACAATCCGGTGTGGAAGGCCGACCCGAACAACGCGGCCTATGCGAAAGCCTCGGCGACATTGCGTCCCAACGGCTATGCAGGGCCGCTCGGCTATGCCTCGGCCGCGACCATGGCCGACTATGTCCTAGTGGACATGTTCGCCAAGGCCGTGACGGGCCAGGCCACGCCGCAGGAGGCCATGGAAGAGGCGGAAAAGCGCGCCAACCGCTATTACCGCGTCTGATCCTGTTCGACGGAGACCGGATCGGGATGCATTTGAATTGAACCTGGCATCCCGTCCTATCTTTTGGTTCTAGCCGCATTTCTGCGACGCCTGGCGATTGCGCCCGGCTGCAGAACGCACCAACAGGAGCCCGCGCCATGGCCGTGCCATCCGTTGCCGTTCAGCCGCGTTCGTCGATCCTGTCGCGCCTGGCCGAGAGCCGGAACGCTCTCGGTTTCGGCTTCATGCTTCCGGCGGCGGCGCTGCTGCTGGTTTTTCTCACCTATCCGCTCGGGCTCGGCATTTGGCTCGGCTTCACGGACACGCGGATCGGCCGGCCCGGCATTTTCATAGGCGTCGAGAACTACCAATATCTGTGGAGCGATAACGTATTCTGGCTCTCCGTCTTTAATACCTTGCTCTACACGGTCAGCGCTTCCATCCTGAAGTTCGCGCTCGGCCTCTGGCTGGCTCTCATTCTGAACGAAAATCTTCCTTTCAAATCGTTCTTCCGTGCGGTGGTGCTGCTGCCGTGGGTGGTGCCGACCGTGCTTTCGGCCATCGCCTTCTGGTGGATCTACGATTCGCAGTTCTCGATCCTGTCCTGGGCGCTGCAGCAGCTGGGCCTCATCGATCATCGCATCAACTTCCTCGGCGATCCGACCAATGCGCGCGCCTCGGTCATCGCCGCCAATGTCTGGCGCGGCATTCCTTTCGTGGCCATCACGCTGCTTGCCGGTCTGCAGACGATCCCCCAGTCGCTCTACGAGGCCGCCACGCTCGACGGCGCCAGCCGATGGCAGCTGTTCCGCCACGTGACGCTGCCGCTGCTGACGCCGATCATCGCCATCACCATGACCTTTTCGGTGTTGTTCACCTTCACCGACTTCCAGCTGATCTATGTGCTGACGCGGGGCGGGCCGGTGAATGCCACGCACCTGATGGCGACCCTGTCCTTTCAACGCGGCATTTCCGGAGGCCAGCTGGGCGAGGGGGCCGCAATCGCGGTCGCCATGATCCCCTTCCTGCTGGCGGCGATCCTGTTCAGCTATTTCGGCCTGCAACGACGCAGGTGGCAGCAAGGCGGCGGAGACTGACATGGCCGCGATCAATGAAGGCAAGCGCTCCAACACCGACGAAGGCGGCATGGGCTACCTGCAAAGCGTGCCGCGCAAGGTGGTGACGGTCTACCTGCCGTTGCTTGTGTTCGTCATCGTGCTGCTGTTCCCGTTCTACTGGATGACGATCACGGCGATCAAACCCAATGTCGAGATGACCGACTATGCGAATTTCAATCCGCTGTGGGTCGTGCATCCGACATTCCAGCACATACGCTACCTGCTTTTCGAGACGTCCTATCCGGGCTGGCTGCTCAATACGGTCATCATTTCGACCGCCGCGACATTCCTGTCGCTGGTGGCCGCGGTTCTCGCCGCCTATGCGATCGAGAGGCTCAGGTTTTCGGGGGCGCGGCAGGTCGGCCTCGGCATCTTCCTCGCCTATCTCGTGCCGCCCTCCATCCTGTTCATTCCGCTGTCGGTGATGGTGTTCAAACTCGGTCTCTACGACACGCCGTTCGCACTGATCCTCACCTACCCGACCTTCCTGATCCCGTTCTGCACATGGCTGCTGATGGGCTACTTCCGCTCGATCCCGTTCGAGCTGGAGGAATGCGCGCTCATCGACGGGGCGAGCCGGTGGCAGATCCTCACCAAGATCGTGCTGCCGCTGTCGGTGCCCGGGCTGATTTCGGCCGGCATATTCGCCTTCACCCTGTCATGGAACGAGTTCATCTATGCGCTGACCTTCATCCAATCGTCCGAGAACAAGACGGTGCCGGTCGGCGTGCTGACCGAGCTGGTCCGCTCCGACGTCTACGAATGGGGAGCGCTGATGGGAGGCGCGCTGATCGGCTCGCTGCCGGTGGTCGTGCTGTATTCGTTCTTCGTCGAACACTACGTGTCCTCAATGACGGGCGCCGTGAAGGAATAGCGCTGCCTTGTCCTGTCGCCCGCGCTGTCGGCCGGTTGCCAGTATTCTAAAGCGGTTCACTGCTTCATTGAAGCGCCGAACCGCTCTATCTCTTTGTTTTTACGCAATTCCGGACGGAAAATCGTTTCACACCTTTCCTGGAATTGCTTCAGGCGCTGCGAGCTGATCCTGGTTCGCTATCGGCATTTGCCCAGGCCGCAGAACTATGGTTCTCATCACGAAGCTTGAACGTATGTGCAGAACGCCGGGCAGTCTCGACAGTATGCTTTGGTGTATCCGCTCGAAGTCGGTCAAATCCGCCGCTTCTACCCGAAGCAGGTAGTCCGAACAGCCGCTCATGAGGTGGAACTCCGATATTTCGGGATATGCCTTGACCGCTGCCTCGAACCGACCGAGATGCTGCGCGGCCTGCCGTTCGAGCGTGATCGTGACGCTTACCGAGCTCATCCTTTGCTCAGGGCGATGGCTCATTGGGATCAAGCGATGTCTTCCAGCCTGCCCACCGTTGGTCGCACTGCATCCGGTCCCGACACGCAGGAACGGCCGGGGGAGACGTTCGCGGCTGTAATGCCGAGTGCCGCGATATCGGCGGGGATGCTCTCGCCGGCAGCCAAACTCGCGGCCAGCCGCGCCGCGGCCGCGCCACCCATCACGCCGTTTCCGCCCTGTCCGGCCAGCCAGATGAAGGTTGGTTGATCCTGGTCCGGTCCGATTACCGGCTCGTGATCCGGCGCAAAGGTGCGCAGCCCTCCCCATTTGTGGGAGATCGTCGGCACTCGCATGGTGGTGAAGCGTTCGATGCGATCGATGGCGATCGCGACCTCCAGTTCGTCGGCCTGGGCGTCGCAAGGCGCGGATGGTTCCATATCGACAGGAGAGACCATGATACGGCCCGCCTCAGGCTTGAAATAGAAGGTCTCGGCGACGTCGAAAGTCATTGGCCAGGTGCGGATATCGGCGCCGGCCGGTGGATCAAAGGTCACCGCGGTGCGACGGAACGGCACGACGTTGCGAGCGGGAAGCCCGGCCAGTTGCGCGACCTCCTGGACCCAGCCGCCAGCCGCATTGACGACGACTGCAGCCTCGAATTCGCCTTGCCGTGTCGAGGCCTTCCAGACGCCGCCGGGGCGCGCGAGTTCGAGGACCCGGGCATTGGTTTGCAATTGCCCGCCACGCGCCCGAAGACCCTTGCCATAGCCCGTCATCAGGGCGTCCGTGTCGATGTCCAGGCAGTCGGGCTCGTAGAGCGCCAAGGCAAACTTGTCGGCCTGGATCGCAGGGCAATACCGCAAAGCGTCGGCCGGTGTCGTGATGTCGATCGAGGCACCGCGCCGGATCAGTTCCTCACCTTGTGCCCGAAGCTTGTCCTGCTCGTGCTCAAGCGCAAGGAACAACGCGCCGCGCGGCGAAACCAGCGATACGTCGGTGAAGCCGGGTGGGGGAGCCTCGAGGAACGAGCGCGACGCCGTAACCAGCCTGCTCCAGAGGGCCGGGCCGTAATTTTCCGACATCACGGCGGCGGACCTTCCCGTCGAGTGATAGCCCGGCGAATTCTCGCTCTCCAGCACGATCACGGTGCCCCTGGTGCTGAGTTCATAGGCGACCGAAAGTCCGGCGATGCCACCGCCAATCACAAGAAAATCTGCCGTCTGGACCGTCATGACGGAACTCCTTGAAGTTAGGTTTCGCATCGGAAGCGACCGGATCGATCTACATTCGAGGGGCAGATTATGCCGGTGTGCCCGGCGCGCCATGCTGAAAATCATGCAAGTTGACCGATCTCCGGCTGAAGTATCCGGGGACGACGGCACATTCTGCCGCCGCCTCGGACTATCGTGATTGCGAATTGCCCGAGGCCGGAGGAATTTCCCCATGCGCGCTGTTTTTGTCGACTGCACTGAAGAGTTGCGCCGGGTCATGGAGCAGCAGGATCTGCCTAGGCCTGATCACGTCAGGGTAAACATCGGAGATCCTTCCGTCGACGATCTGGTTCGCCTGGGGAACGAGGCGGATGTGCTGCTGGTCGAGCACACGGTCATTCCACCGCAAGTGCTCGACGCCTGCCCGACGGTTCGCGGCATAGTGTTCATGGGAACCGGTGCTGGAACCTACGTGGATACCGACGATGCGCACCGACGCGGCGTGACCGTGCTGACGACGCCGGGCTATGGCGACCGCGCCGTCGCGGAACATGCACTGGCCCTGATGATGGCGGCCGCCAGGAATGTTGCGCGGATGGATCGGGCTGTCAGGTCTGGCGCATGGCGGCCGATGGGCGGCCTGCAATTGGAACGGCGCAAGCTCGCGGTGGTCGGCCTCGGCGGCATCGGAAGCAAGCTCGCCGAGATCGGTCTCGCCCTGGGGATGAACGTCGCAGGCTGGAACCGAAGCCCGCGCGAGGTTCAGCACTTTGAAGCCGATCTCGACGAGGCGCTGCGCGATGCCGATATCGTGTCATTGCACGTTGCGCTTACCACGCAAACCGCTGGCCTGCTGGATGCCAGGCGTCTCGCTCTGCCAAAACGAGGTTTCATTCTCGTCAACACCGCGCGTGCGCAGCTCATCGATGAAGCCGGGCTTCTTTCAGGATTGCGCAGCGGGCAGATCGGCCATGCGGCTCTCGACGTCTTTCCCGTTGAACCGCTGGCCCGCGACAATCCCTATGCCGATCTGGACAATGTCACGCTGACCGCGCACGCGGCCTACATGACCGATGACGCCTACGCCGAACTCTGGCGGCGAACCCTGTTGGCGCTGGAGACGCTGGAACGCGGTTGGAACACCTGATTCCGGGCCAACATCACATCTTGCTTTCAACATTGTGGCTATGAACGGCATATTGTGCCGTGAGCGTATGGCAGGCTCCAAGCAGCCAATGGAGACTGTGATGAGCATCGCGACACAGCTGAAAGACCCCTCCCTTTTTGTTGAGCTATGCTTCATCGACGGCGGATGGCGCGTCGCCGAGACAGGGGAGACCATCGACGTCGACAACCCCTCCACGGGCGAGATAATCGGTCGCGTTCCTCGCTGTGGGGCATCGGAAACGGAGGTCGCGATCCTGGCGGCGGAGCGGGCGCTTGCCGGTTGGCGCAAGAAGACAGCCGGGGAGCGTACAGCGCTGCTTGAAAAGTGGCATGATCTGATGATCGAGCATTGCGACGATCTCGGTCGCATCATGACCATCGAGCAGGGCAAGCCGCTGGCTGAAGCGCGTGGCGAGGTCGCGTATGGCGCTTCCTTCGTCAAGTGGTTCGCCGAAGAGGCGCGCCGCGTCTACGGCGAAACCATTCCGTCGGCCGCAATGGACGGTCGCATCATCGTCCAGAAACAGCCGATCGGCGTCGTCGCCGCGATAACGCCGTGGAATTTTCCGAACGCAATGATCACACGCAAGGCCGCGCCGGCACTTGCCGCCGGCTGCACCATCGTCATCAAACCGGCCGAGCTGACGCCATTCTCGGCGCTGGCTCTCGGCGTCCTGGCCGAGCGCGCCGGGATACCGCCCGGCGTCATCAACATCGTCACCGGGCAGTCGTCGGCCATCGGCGGTGCCCTGACCAGCAGTCCTGTCGTGCGCAAGCTGACCTTCACGGGATCGACCCGAGTGGGGAAGATCCTGATGCAGCAATGCGCTGCCACCGTGAAGCGCGTGGGTCTCGAACTCGGCGGCAACGCGCCGTTCATCATCTTCGCCGATGCCGACATCGATGCCGCGGTCACGGGTGTCATCGCCAGCAAGTTCCGCAATGGCGGCCAGACCTGCGTCTGCGCCAACCGCATCCTGGTGCAGGAGGGCATCTATGACGCCTTCGCCGGCAGGCTCTCCAGCGCAGCAGCCAAGCTGAAGGTGGGGGATGGGCTGCAAGAGGGTACGGAGATCGGGCCGATGATCAACAGGGCGGCGATCGACAAGATCGAGGAACACGTCAACGATGCGATCTCGAAAGGCGCCGCGATTGCGACGGGAGGAAAGCTGAAGTCGGGCCTGTTCTACGAGCCGACCGTCCTGACTGGAGCCACACCCCGGATGCTCATCGCGAGCGAGGAGACGTTCGGTCCTGTTGCGCCTCTGTTCGCCTTCAAGACAGAGGAGGAGGCGATCTCGATGTCGAACGATACGCCATATGGGCTCGCCGCCTATCTCTATACGCGTGACCTTTCACGGTCCTTCAGGGTGGCCGAAGCCCTTGAGTTCGGAATGGTAGGCATCAATGCCAGTTCGGTTTCGACCGCATCCGCGCCCTTTGGCGGCATCAAGGAATCCGGCCTCGGACGGGAAGGGTCTCACCACGGCATCGAGGAATTTCTGGAGGTGAAGACGCTCCATATCGGCGGCATCTGAAGGGAGAGGTGCAATGCCATCCCCAGCCGGCGCCGGCTTCGGTGCGACCTCCGAAACAGGCGGGTGCCTTAATCCGACAGAAGGGATTTCAGTGGAACGCTGTCTCGCTGAATGACGCTTTTGATGACGATGTAGCTGAAATATTTCTCGATACCGATGTTCCGCTCCAGGATGAGTTCCATCAGCTCCTGGTAGGCCGCCACGCTGCGGCAGACGAACTTCAGCAGATAATCGTATCCGCCGCTGACGAGATGGCACTCCTGCACGGCCTCGTAGCGGCGGATCTCGGTTTCGAACTTGATGAAGTCTTCGCGCTTGTGATCGTTGAGCGTAACCTCGGTGAATACCAGTATGTGATCGACCAGCTTTGAAAGGTTCAGCCGGGCGCTGTAGCTGGCGATGTAGCCGGCCTTTTCCAGGCGCTTCACGCGCGCAAGGCAGGGGCTTGGCGACAAGCCCACAGCCTCGGCGAGGTCGACATTGGTCAGCCGGCTGTTCTGTTGAAGCTGCGCCAGGATGTTGACGTCGATTCTGTCGAGTTTGGGCAGCCCCACCATAAACGCCTCCCCGCGGAATATCCTACCCTCTTAGCTCTTCCTGATGTGCCTTGACGAGATCGGCCATGCTGTTGAAGCGGAAATCGTATTTGGGCATGTCGCCGGGATTCATCGTGGCTCCGAAACCTTCCTGATCATAGCGGCGGTAAACCCAGCAGGACGCAAGACCATGCCTGTTTGCCGGACCGTGGTCGTGGAACATGCTCTCGGCGGTGTGCAGGATCTCGCTCTTCCGGATCCCCAGCGTTTCCAGCTTGGCGAGCATGTAGTCGAAGTTTCGGTCCGCCGGCTTGTAGGAACCGACATCCTCGGCAGTGTAGACCGCATCGAACTCGACTTGCAGCTTTTCATTGCTGGCCGCGAAGCTCTCATTGTCGACATTCGACAAGATCACCAATTTGTAGTGTCGCTTGAGATACTGGAGAGCGCCGGCGGAGTCGGTGAATGCCGGCCAGTCCTTGACCGATCGGCCATAAGCGATGCACTCGCCCCAGCTCACCGCGACGCCCCATTCTTCCGCCAGCCGGCGATAGACGATCGGCAGCAGGTCCCGATAGTTCTTGGCTGGCGTCTGAAGCTGCTGCGAGGATTCGTGCCGGGCATGCGCCTCAAGGATCTCGTTGCGGCTGAGTTCGCGGCCGACCTTCGCGATCAGCGGCTTCAGTCCCTCGATCATCCCGGACTCCCAGTCGATGAGCGTGCCGTAGCAGTCGAAGGTCAGGGCTTTGAAATCGGTCAGCTTCATGCTCGTAACTCCTTGATGTCCAATATTGTGTCGAGGGTTTTTTCCAGGCGTTCCATCAGCAGGTCGATTTCGTCCTGTGTAATGCATAAGGGGGGCGCAAATCCGATCGTGTCGTCGGCGAAGGCGCGGAAGATGAGGCCGTTGCGGTAGCCCTCGTCGAACAATCTTCCGCTGAGCTTGAGCTCCTTGGCGGGCTTCTGCCTTGTCGCCTTGTTGGTCACGATCTCGACGGCTCCCAGAAGGCCCTGCGAGCGGACATCGCCGACCAGGGGATGATCGCGCAATTCGCTCAGCCGGTTGCCAAAATAGGCTCCCATCCTCTTGCCATTTTCGAGAAGACCGCCCTCCTGATAGAGGCGCAACACTTCGAGGCCGACGGCGGCGCTGACGGGGTGACCGGAATAGGTCAAGCCATGCCCGAACGGCGTGCCATCGGGTGCCGCGTCGGCGATCACCTGGTAGATACGATTCGAGACAACCGCCGCACCCATCGGCGCATAGCCGGCGGTCAGTCCCTTTGCGATGGTCATGAAATCCGGCAGGAGCCCTTCGTGTTCACACGCGAACATCGGGCCCGTCCGGCCGAATCCGGTAATGACCTCGTCGACGATGAACAATATGCCCAGCTCGCGGCACGTGTCTTGCATCGCCGTCAGGAACCCGTCGGGCGGCACAATGACGCTGCCCGAGCCCTGGACCGGCTCACAGATGAACGCCGCGACATTTTCCTCGCCGATCTCGGCAACCTTGTCACGCAGAGACTTGACGGATGCCGCGATGATTGCTTCGCCATTCGGGCCGGCCGGATGACGGTAAGGATATGGCGAGGGAATATGATGCTGCCATGCATGGGGCAGGTCGAAGCCCTGATGAAAGACCGGCAGCGCGGTCAAACCAGCGCCGTTGGAACTGGAGCCATGATAGCCTCGCTCCAGGCCGATGAAATGCTTCTTGTGCGGCCGGCCGAGTGCGTTGTTGTAATAGCGCACCATCCGGATGACGGTATCGACCGCGTCAGACCCGCCAAGGGTGAAAAAGACATGATCGAGGTCGCCGGGTGCCAACTGGGCAATCTTCGTCGCCAGCTTGATGGCGGGCTCGCTGCCGAAATGAAAGTAGCCGGTCGCGTAGGGAAGCCGCCGCATTTGCTCCATGGCAGCTTCGACTATGCTTTCATGGCCATAGCCCGTGTTCACGCACCAAAGGCCGGCGAAACCGTCGAGCACCGTATGACCCGAGGCATCCGTCAGATAACAGCCGTTGGCCGACTGCAGAACCGTCACGCCACGGCGTTCGTGCGCGCGTAACGGCGCGACCGGGTGAATGAGATGAGCGCGATCATCATCTATGAGGCTGTTCGAGAGCATGCGCGACTATTCCATTCGGGTTTCTCACGCTTCCATTTTGCTTTTCCTGCGCGATCTTGTCCGAAGGAAATCGTCGTTCTGGCGGCTATTTATGCCAAGTGTAGCGAAAGCGCGGCACATTATGCCGCCGGGATATGCCGCCCAACCAGGCCAAAACGTTGGAAGTTACGGCTCGAGCGTGCGGCGACGGCAGAATATGCTCCAGCCAATCCGTATCCTGCCGTGAGCAGTTTCAAAGGAGCTGAGAAATGACGCAGACGGGAAGAGCCCACCGCATCGCAGTGATACCGGGGGATGGAATCGGTCGTGAAGTCGTTCCCGAGGGCGTCCGCGTTCTCGAAGCGGTCGCGCGCCGGTTCGATCTCGACATCAGGCTCGACTGGTTCGACTTTGCCTCCTGCGACTACTATCTGGAGCATGGCACGATGCTGCCCGGCGACTGGTTCGAAACGCTAGGCCGCTACGACGCTATCTTCTTCGGCGCCGTCGGCTGGCCAGAGAAAGTTCCCGATCATGTCTCGCTCTGGGGTTCGCTTCTGCAATTCCGGCGCGCGTTCGACCAGTATGTCAATCTTCGACCCGTGCGGCTGATGCCAGGCGTGACCTCGCCCCTGGCGGGGCGAAAACCCGGAGACATCGACTTCTATGTCGTGCGGGAAAATACCGAAGGGGAGTATTCGTCGCTAGGCGGCAGGGCATTCGAAGGGACGGAGCGGGAAGTCGTGATCCAGGAAACGATCATGACCCGCACGGGCGTCGATCGCATCCTGCGTTATGCCTTCGATCTGGCGCTGAGCCGCCCGAAGAAGCACCTGACTTCGGCCACGAAGTCGAATGGCATCTCGATCACCATGCCTTACTGGGACGAGCGCGTCGAGGCGATTGGATCTCAATATCCGGACGTTCGTCGCGACAAGTACCATATCGACGCCTTGACCGCCCATTTCGTCCTCAACCCCGATCGGTTCGACGTTGTCGTCGCGTCAAATCTGTTTGGCGACATCCTGTCCGACTTGGGCCCCGCCTGTACCGGCACGATCGGCATCGCGCCCTCGGCAAACATCAACCCGTCTGGCACGCATCCTTCTCTTTTCGAGCCGGTGCACGGATCGGCGCCCGACATCGCCGGAAAGGGGATTGCCAATCCCCTCGGCCAGATCTGGACGGCGGCGATGATGCTCGAGCATCTCGGCGAAATCGGCGCGGCCAATCACGTCCTTGCCGCCATGGAGCGCGTGCTGCTTTCCCCGGCAGGCAGAACCCCCGATCTCGGAGGGCCTGCTACCACCGAATCCTGCGGTGTTGCGGTCGCCGCGGAGATTTGACGGGGCATATCGGCAAGGGATGATGCGAACGTCGGCATCGAGCCGAAAACCGGCAGATATTCCTTGCTGCGTTCGGCGGTCCCAGACGAAGCGTTCGAGCGTCGCGCCTTCGTCCTCGAAGGCGCAGTGGAGATAGCGACGGGAGTAGCAGCCCATGTGGCGGATTGGCGTCGACATGGGCGACAGGCGAACTCACCCCAGGAGATTGCGTGCCGCGCGCATGAAGATTTTCGACCCGATCGGGATCAGGTCGTCGGGAAAATCATAGTCCGGATTGTGCAGCGCAGGGTGCCGCTCGCCTGCACCGAGGAAAAACATCGCCGACGCCGCGCTGTGGCCAAACAGGCCGAAATCTTCCGAAGCGCGCATCGGCAGGGCTTCTTCGCCGTGCACGATCCCCTCTTCGTCGAGTGCTCGTTGCAGATGCTCCACCGCATCCTCGGCGTTGACGCTGGCGACGAATATCTCGTGATAGTGCCAGTGGGCGGAAAGGCCATTCTCGCCGGCGATCCTCGTGACCAGAGTTTCCACGGCGGCGCACAGGTTTGCCATACGGTCGTCGCGCCGGGTGCGCAGCGTCGCCCAGACTTGCGCCTGGCCTGGTGCGATGCCGAACACGGCTTCGCCCATCGCGGCATGGGTGACGGTGATCATGCTGAAGTCGTCGTCGCTGAAGGTTCCGCGCCCCAGCGCGGGCAGTGCCGGCATCAACTGGCTGATCGCCATCATGGGCGAGACTCCGGTCTCGGGCATCGACGAATGCGCGGTCTTGCCCTCCAGCACGATCTGGATGCCGCGTGACGCACAATTGACCACGCCGGTTTTGAGCCGCACCTCGCCGAACGGCACACCGGGCAGATTGTGCAACGAGAAAGCGAAATCCGGCGCGATCTCGCCGAAGCGGGGATCGGCGACGACGCCAGCCGCGCCATTGCCGGTTTCCTCCGCCGGCTGGAACATCAGCACGACGCGACCGCTTGCGGGCCTCTCGCGCCCGAACTGGCGGCCAAGGGCGGCCAGGATCGTGGTGTGTCCGTCATGGCCGCACATATGCGACTTGCCCGGCACGAGCGATGAATGCGGCACGCCTGAAAGTTCTTCAATCGGCAAGGCATCGAGTTCCGAACGGAACATCACCGTCGGTCCGGCTTTGCCGCTTTCATATATTGCCGCCACGCCGTGCCCTCCCAGCCGGGTCAGCACTTTGTCCGGACCCGTATCGGCGAGAAAGTCGACGACCTCTCCGGCGGTCTTCTCCTCCTCATTGGAGATCTCCGGTTGCTGGTGCAGCTTGCGCCGCCATGCCGTAAGCTCGACGATGTCTCGATTGGTAAGGGTCACGCTTGCCGCCTCCGTTGGCGCCACATTTCTCGCGAGCGTCTTACTTCACGCGATTGGGGCATAGGGCTTCGAACTGCTCCAGGGTGTAATCGTATCCCGAAGCATTCGAGCCATCCAGCACCACATTATCGTTCGTGTCGGTGATCAGGAACTCCGTCGTCGCGCCCGCGTCATAATTGCGACCCTCAAAAAGCATGTTCGCGCGTCGGGAGTGACGCCGGCCGTTTGTCCTCTGGACGTAATGTGCAAGAACTGCACACCTGACCCATCAGAAAGATCGTGCACCTAACTCTCTCGACGAGCGGCCGGCCTTCAAGCGCGCTCTCGATGCTCAATTGGCGGTTTTCACCGCCGCATCGACCAGCCCCATTGGCTCGCCCCATTGGTTCGGATGTGCGGTGCAGGCGGATGCGAAGGTCCGCGACGGCCGGGTCAGCCGACGCGTTTCCAGCAGGCGATGAAATGGCCGGCCTCCGTTTCCCTGGCAACAGGTTCGGCGGCGTGGCAGCCGGCGTCGGCCAGCGGGCAGCGGGCGGCGAAGGCGCAGCCGCCAAGGCTGGCCTCGGCGACCAGCTCCGGCAATGTCGAGACCGCAGGTCCCTCGTTGGAGGACGCCGCCAGCAGCATCTCGGTATAGGGATGGTTGCGGCCGCTAAAAACCTGGTCGGAGGAACCGGTTTCGACCAGGCGGCCGCGATAGAGCACGCCGATCCGGTCGGCCATGTAGCGCACGACCCGCAAGTCATGGCTGATGAAGAGATAGGCGGTATCCTGCCTGCGCTGAAGATCGTTGAGCAGGTTGAGCACGGTCGCCTGCACCGACACGTCGAGGGCCGATGTCGGCTCATCCAGCACGACGAGCCTCGGCAGGCCGGCGAAGGCGCGCGCGATCGCCGTGCGCTGGCGCTGGCCGCCGGAGAGGGTTCCGGGTTTCTGCTCGGCCGTGGTGCGGGCAAGGCGCACCGAGGCCAGGAGGTCGCCGACGCGCTCTGCCACCGCGCAGCGGGGCAGGCCGGCCAGCCGCCGCAACGGGCGGCCGAGAATGCGGCCGATGCGCTGGCGCGGATTGAGCGTGCGGTCCGGCGACTGGAACACCATCTGCACGTCGCGACGCTCGCCCGGCTGGCGCTTCTCGACGCGCGGCGCCACCGTCTTGCCGAACAGCTCGACGCTGCCCGCCGTCGGCGGCAGCAGGCCGGTGACGATCCTGGCCAGCGTCGACTTGCCGGAACCGGACTCGCCGATCAGGCCGAAAGTCTCGCCGCTGGCGATATCGAGGTCGATGCCGTGCAGCACGGGCTGGCCGCCAAAGGATTGTCTTATGCCCCGGCAAGCGACGGCGATTTCGCGATGCGGCGCGGGCAGGGGGTTGTCCTGTTGCTCCTTGGCCGGCATGCCCGAGGTCGGCTCCACGGGGCTCGCATCCTCGGCCAGCCTGCCGTCGCGCTTGGTGCGGTGCAGTGTCGGAATGGCCGATACCAGCGCCCTTGTGTAGGCGTGGTGCGGGTTGTCGAACACCTCACCGGCCGCGCCTGTTTCGACCACCGCGCCTGCCTGCATCACCGAGACCCGGTCGCAGGAGCGCCGGATCAAGTTGATGTCGTGGCTGATCAAGAGGATGCTAGTCCTGTGCTCGCGGCGCAAATCGTCGAGGATTGCGATGATCTCGGACTGGACGCTGGCATCGAGCGCCGTCGTCGGCTCGTCCAACACCAGCAGCGACGGGTCGAGCGCTATGGCGATGGCGATGTTGGCGCGCTGCTGCATGCCGCCCGACAGTTCGTGCGGATAGAGCCGCAGCACGCGCTCGGGGTTGGCGACGCGGACGCGGCCGAGCAGTTGCGTGGCGCGGCCAAGCGCATCCTCGCGGTGCATCGGCCGATGACGCAGGATCGTCTCGGTGATCTGGCCGCCGATGGTCATGCTCGGGTTCAGCGCCGAACCCGGATGCTGGTATACGGCGGCGATGCGGTCGCCGCGCAGCCGGCGCAGTTGGTCGGCTGAGAGGTCGCGGATCTCGCTGTCCTGGAACGCCAGTCGCGCGGCTTCGACCCGGGCGTGTCTGGGCAGATAGCGCAGCACCGCCAGCGCCACCGAACTCTTGCCCGAGCCGGACTCGCCAACCAGGCCAAGCGCTTCGCCCTGGCCTATGCGGAGCGATATGTCGTCGACCGCGCGGTGGATGCGTCTGGCTCCCGTGTAGGAAACGGAGAGGTGCTCGACGTTTAGAACCGAAGGCATGGGTGGCAGAACAGCAGACATTGACGACCCGAAACCACTTTCTGCGCGCGCCGCCATCGGGGGCAATCGCTTCCACTTTCACAGGATATAATCTCTATAAAATTACTCGAATAAAGCCGAAGCGCAATCTAACTTTCGTGGACTGGAGGATTTTCGGGGCACGGCCACACGCCGTCGCGACGGCGGTCTTCCGCATCGAAAGCGAAGGAAACCGGCATGTCGCACATGATCCTCAGCGCGTTCTTCTTCAACCCGCAGGGCGACCACCGCATGGCATGGCGGCACCCACGCGCGCCGGGCCGAGAGGTGCTCGACTTCGACTATTATCGCGAGCTGGTGCAGGCGGCCGAGCGGGCCAGGATCGACACCATTTTCGTCGCCGACCACGTGTCGATCTGGGATTCGGTCAAGAGCGGCGTCGCGCACTACGCCAACGCCCGCCTCGAACCGCTGACGCTGCTGTCGGCGCTGGCCGGCGTGACCAAACACATCGGCCTGATCACCACCGCGTCGAGCTCCTACAGCGAGCCCTACAATGTGGCGCGCATGTTCGCCTCGCTCGATCATATCAGCAAGGGCAGGGCGTCGTGGAACGTCGTCACCTCGGCGATGGACGAGGAGGCGCGCAATTTCGGTCGCGACGGCAACATCGAGCACGCCTTCCGCTACGAACGTGCCGGCGAATTCCTCGATATCGTCAAGGCGCTATGGGACAGCTGGGAAGACGAGGCGCTGCTGATCGACAAGGCGTCGGGTTATTTCGCCGATCCAGACAAGGTTCATCCGATCGACCACAAGGGCAAGCATTTCAAAGTGCGCGGCCCGCTCAACGTGTCGCGGCCGCCGCAGGGCCATCCGCTGATCGTACAGGCCGGATCGTCCGCGGACGGCAAGAATTTCGCCACCGCGCAGGCCGACGTGCATTTCGCCATCTTCAGCACCAGGGAAGACGGCATCAAGTACCGGCAGGACATCAACGAGCGGCTGGCGCGCCATGGCAGGCGGCCGGAAAGCTTCAAGATCCTGCCCGGCATCCTGCCGATCGTGGCGGCTTCCGAAGCCGAGGGCCGCGAAAAACAGGAGTATCTGCAAACCTTGCTTCCCGACCAGGTAGGCATCGACCTGTTGTCGAGCTGGAGCGGCATCGATCTCTCCGCCTATCCTCCGGACGGGCCGCTGCCGCCGCTGCCGGACGAAAGCACCTTCAATGGCGGGCGCACGTCGCTCAACCGCGTCAGGCAATGGTCGAAGCAGAACCTCAGCCTGCGCGACATCGCCCGCAAGCTCGCCAACAGCGGCTCGGTGCCGACGGTTGCCGGCACGCCGAAGCAGATCGCCGATCAGCTCGAAGACTGGTTCGTCTCGGGCGCTGCCGACGGCTTCAACCTGATGTTCCCGCTGCTGCCCGAGGACTGGGTGAATTTCGCCGAACAGGTGGTGCCGGAATTGCAGCGACGCGGCGTGTTCCCGACCGAATATGGCCCGGGCACGTTGCGCGACCGGCTTGGGCTCGCCCGTCCCGCCAACCGTTTCGCCGAGCAGCGCGACAATGCGCGCGCCGTGTCCTGAGGAAAAGCCATGACAGCCGCGCCAAGACTTCAGCCCCGCGAAGCGACCGCTCCGCATCTCGTCAATGTCCTGCACAGCCCCAAGCGTATCCGCGTCCGCTTCGGCGGCCGCACCATCGCCGACAGCCGCAATGTGCTGGTGCTGCGCTCCAACCACTTCCTGCCGATCTATTTCTTTCCGCCGGCCTCGGTCGACCCGTCGGTGCTGAAGCCCTCGCTGCATCGCGAGCCGCACCCGGTCGGCGGCGAGACCGCCTATTGGGATATCGACAGTGGCGACCGGCGCGCCGCCAACGCGGCGTGGTCGCTCGTTGCGCCGCCCGACGAGATCCTGTCGCCGCTCGCAGGCCGCATCGCCTTCACCTGGAAGCAGGTCGACCAGTGGTTGGAGGAGGAGGAAGAGGTCTTCGTCCACGCCCGCGACCCTTATGCGCGGATCGACGTGCTGCAAAGCTCCAGTCACGTGCAGGTCTGGTTCGACGGGGACGTGATCGCCGACAGCCATCGACCGGTGCTCTTGTTCGAGACCCATCTGCCGATGCGCTTCTACCTGCATCCGGAGGATGTCAGGCTGGAGCGGCTGACGGCGTCCAATTCGACGACGCGATGTCCCTACAAGGGTATCGCCTCCTACTGGTCGGGCCTGCTGCGCGACGGATCGGTACGCCCCGATATTGCCTGGAGTTACCGCGAGCCGATCGACGAAGTGCCGAAGATCAAAGGCTTGATCGCTTTCTATCCGCAGGCGGTCGACCGCATCCATCTCGACGGCCAGCCGGTCTGATGGCAGCCTCACCCAATCCCTTTTTATGAGAGACAGACAATGACAAAACGTTCCGACATCGATTTCCTGCGCAACCAGTCTGGACGCAGCCCATCCGGCGACATCTGGAATGTAGCGGTCGACGAGTACGTGCAAGGCTTCCTCAAGCGCCGTGACCTGCTGAAATACGCCGTGCTCATCGGCCTCACCGGTCTTGCCTCCTCGCAAGGCGCTCCCGGCGTGGCGCGCGCGGCGGGAACCGGCGGCACCGTCCGCGTCGGGCTCGGCCAGCCGACCAAGGCGATCGATCCGGTCACCGTCACCGATCCAGCCAGCATCGGCGTGCTCAGCCAGGTGGGCGAATACCTTATCCTCGACGACCCGAAGGACGGGCTCCAGCCGAAACTCGCTCTGTCGTGGGAAGCCGACGAGACGGCCAGGCGGTGGACCTTCAAGCTGCGGCCGGGAGTGAAATTCCATGATGGCCGCACCGTCACCGCCAAGGACGTGGTGGCGAGCTTCGAGCGGCTGGTCGATCCGGCCAACGGCTCGTCGGCGCTGTCGGCCTACAAGGGCATCCTCTCCAAGGGCGGCGCCAAGGTCGTCGACGGCGAGACCGTTGCCTTCGATCTCGACCAGTCGAACAGCAATTTCCCGTTCTACGTCTCGTCCGACGTGTTCAACGCCGTCATCCTGCCGGCCGATTATGCCGGCGACTTCGAAAAGACGTTCATCGGCACCGGCCCGTTCAAGCTCGAATCCTTCCGCCCCAAGCAGGGCGCCAGCTTCGTGCGCAATGAGGATTATTGGGGCGACAAGGCGCTGCCCGACCGGGTCGAGATCAAGTTCTTCGACGACGAGCAGGCGCAGGTCCTGGCGTTGCAGGCCGGCCAGCTCGACGTCATCCCGAGCACGACCCGCCTCGAACTCGCGATCGATGGCAATCCCAATTTCAAGATCCTCAGCGTGCAGGCGAGCTCGCACGACCAGGTGCATCTGCGGACCGACCAGGCGCCGTTCACCGACAAGCGCATCCGCCGCGCGCTCGCGCTCACCATCGACCGCGAGGCGGTGGTCAAGGGCCTGCTGAAGGGCCGTGCCATCGTCGGCAACGACACCCCGTTCGCGCCGATCTTCCCGTCCAGCGATCCGGCGGTGCCGCAGCGCAAGCAGGATATAGACGAGGCCAAGCGGCTGCTTGGGGAGGCTGGCGTTCCCAACGGGTTCCAGGTGACGCTGACCACCGAGCGCGCTTACGACATTCCCGATTACGCCGTGCTGATCCAGAACTTCGCCAAGAAGGCCGGAATCGATATCAAGCTCAATGTGCTGCCGCAGGATGCCTATTACGGCTCGGCGACCTTCGGCAGTTCGCCATGGCTCGATTCCAGCGTCGGCATCACCGATTTCGGTCATCGCGGCACGCCTGACATCTTCCTCAACGCGACGCTGAAAAGCACGGGAAGCTGGAACGCCGCGCATTTCAAGGATCCGGCCTATGACGCGCTGCTGCTCGACTACGGCAAGGCGCGCGATCTCCAGGCGCAGCGCCTAGCCGCCGGCAAGATCCAGACCTTGCTGCTCGACGAGACGCCGCTGATCATCGGCTACTTCTCGCAGTACAGCCGCATCGTCAGCGCGAAGGTCGAGGGTGTTCGTTTCACCGCCATTTCGCACCTGCTGCTCGACAAGGTGTCGTTCGTGTGAGCGGTTCGGCAGCAGTCGGCCGCGCCCTGGCGGCCCGCGTCGGCTCGCTCTTGCTGACGTTGTGGCTGGTCAGCGCGCTGGTCTTCCTTGCCGGGCAGGTGCTGCCTGGCGATGTCGGCCGCGTCATGCTCGGCCCGTTCGCCGATGCGCAGGCGGTGGCCGAGCTGAACAGAAAGCTTGGCACCGACCAGCCTATCTTGCTGCAATACTGGCACTGGTTCAGCAGAGCGATTACCGGGGATTTCGGCGAGTCGCTGTCGATGCGCGCGCCGGTTGCGCCGTTCGTGCTGGAAAGCATCCGCAATTCCGCGGCGCTCGCCGGTGTCGTGCTGGTGCTGCTGGTTCCGATCGGCATCGGCGCCGGCGTCGCCGCGGGCTTGAGAGCCGGCAGCCTCCTCGACCGGCTGATCGTGCTGACCGGCGTCTCGTTCAGCATCGTGCCCGACTTCGTCTCCGGTCTGCTGCTGCTGATCGTCTTCGGCCTGTGGTTGAATTGGTTCCCGATCACCGGAGCCGCGCCAGACGGGGCGAGCTTCTGGACTCATGGTTATTATCTCATCCTGCCAGCGCTGCCGCTGGTGCTGAATCTCATAGGCTATGTCGCGCGCATGACCAGGGCAGGGGTGATCGACGCGCGAGCCGCAGACTACACCCGCACCGCGATCCTGAAGGGCCTCAGCCCATCGCAGGTGCTGTTCAAGCATGTGCTGCGCAACGCGCTGGTGCCGACGGTGGCTGTTATCGCCACGCAGAGCGGCTTCCTGCTTGGCGGGCTGGTGGTGATCGAGGCGCTGTTCGGCATCCAGGGCCTCGGCAATCTGGTGCTGGGTGCGGCCAAGGCGCGCGACTTTCCGCTGCTCGAGGCCGGCGTGCTGGTGATGGCGACGATCTTCGTGTCGACGGCGGCGATCGGCGACCTGCTGCAGGCGCTGCTCGATCCCCGCCAGCGCCGCCGGAGCGCGCCATGACCGATCTCGCCCAGTCTCCCATGCGCGGCGAAATCAGGCTCTCTTGGGCCGGCAGGCTGCGCCGCCTCGTCCCCGAGGTGGCGCCGTCTACCGCCGCCGGTTCGGCGGTGCTCTTGTTCTGGGTCGTCTGTGCGCTGTTCGGGTCGCGGTTCGTGCCGTTCGATCCCTATGCCGAGGATTTCCTCGCCATGATGACACCGCCCGACGCGGTGCACTGGTTCGGCACCGATCAACTGGGGCGCGACGTGCTTTCCCGCATTGTCGTCGGATCGCGCGACATTCTTCTAGTGGCGCCTCTGGCGACGCTGGCGGGCGTTATCGTCGGCCGCGTCATCGGCCGGGTGCTCGGCACGTCAGGCGGCATGGTCGACGCTGTCGGCGCGCGGCTGCTCGATGCCGTCATGTCGCTGCCTTTCATCGTGCTGGTGACGATGGCGCTGGTGGCGATCGGCCCTTCCAACCTCACCGTCATCCTGGTGATCGGCCTTGCCTACGCGCCGCTGGTGGCGCGCACGGTGCGCACGGCCGTGCGCGAACAGCGCGAGCGTGAGTATGTGAGCGCCGCACGGCTCGCAGGCGAAGGCCGGCTGGCGATTATGTTTCTCGAAATCCTGCCCAATGTTCGGGAGACCATCCTGATCGAGCTCATAACCCGGCTCGGCTATGCCTTCTTCTCGATCGCGACGCTGAGTTTCCTCGGCCTCGGCATCCAGCCGCCTTCGGCGGACTGGGGGCTTGCCATCGCCGACGGCTACGGCTTTCTCACCGGCGGCAAATGGTGGGTGGTGGTGTTCAATTCGGCCGCGATCATCTCGCTGGTCATGGCCACCAACCTGATTGCCCAAGGCATTGGTGCCTTCGAAAATGCCGACAAGTGAGCCGTCGGACCTGCCGCCCGGCATCGGCCCAGCGCGCGAAATGGTCGGCTATTCGATCTAATTTCTTTGCAGGCCGTTAATGCGACCGTGCTGTTAATGAGTGATCGCTAATATATATGGGGGCAGCAGGCAGTGACCAAGAACCTCGGCAATGCACGCCACACACCGGCCAAGGACCAGCAAGTCTCCGTTCTGAGCAAAGTCGCGCCGGCGCTGTTTCCGCTGGTCGTCGTGGCGCTGGGCTACGTGATCGGCAAACAGTTCTTCGGCATATAGACCGGTAGGATCAGGCGCCAGTTTCGCCCGCCATATCGGGCCTCACTTCGACACGGATACGGTCGGTAGCCAGAAGCACGGCGGGGGAACGATCTTGGCAACGAACAGCCCTTCCGCCGAGCCGCCCATGCCGGAGGCGGGCCCGGCCGGCTGCGCGGTGAGGGCAATGGCTTGCCGGCGCCCCTCAAGCGCCTAGCGAACTTACCATCACAACGCGGGCCGTCATTTGCGTTACAGCCGCCCGTCACCAGGCATCAGACGTGGACGTCGCCGAAGGTGAGTTCGCCGTCGTCGCCGGCCGCGAAAAGGACAATGGCGAGCAGGCCGGTATAGAATGCCGCCACGACGGCCACGATCGCCACACCGGGAATGGGACCAAGGGCGGCGCTGTCGATGGCCTCGCGAAGCGAGCCGGCGAACCCGGTCCTGACACCCACCGTCTGAAGGCCGGGTGTCGATATCTTGACCACCCAGGCTAAGAGCAGGATCAGGAACAGGTAGATGTAATTTCGTCGCAGGCGGCGCGCCAGCGCGGCACGCTGCGACAGCAGGAACTTCGGCGCGCGCAGGCCTTCGCCGACGATCAGCAGCCAGTCCGAGGCAAAGTCGGGTTGCGGCGAAAAGATCTGTGCGAAATAGTGGCGCTCGAATTGGCGTACGCGAGCCCGGTAGAAGTCGAAGAACCGATAGCGACGCGCCTCGATCCACAGCAGCAGCAGGATCAGCAGCATAGCGAATAGCAGCACGCCGTGATGGGCACTGGCGGTCGATAGCGACACCGAAAGAAGCGCCGCCACCACGGTGATCGCCCAGTTGGTCGTCCTGTCGAGCCGATCGCGCCAGCCCGCCATGCGCGCAATCTCGGCGCGGTGGAAATGCGATAGCGTGTTGACGCGCTCCGTCGATGAAAGGACGGGTCCCGCAGGCTTTGCCGACGCATCATTCATGGCGTCCTCCGGCGAGGCTATAATGGTTTGCCGGCAACATCGTTCCTTGTGGCGGTTCACACCGGTCTAGCGAGCCGATTGGCCGGGAGCATTGGAAAGTCGAAGCCGATGCCGCTGGTTTTTTGAGCCGCCGCGATCAACCAACCTGCCGGCATTTATTGAGTCGGATCAGGTTGTTGAGCGCGACTGCTCAGATTCCGCTTCCCGTTCCGAGAGTTGTGCCCTTGAGAATCCGGTCACCTTCGGCAACATAGCGGCCGAGTCGAGGGCGCGAGGATGGGCAAAGTCATTTCCGGTAAAAATGCGGCCCCGCCGCGCAAACCCGCGCCGCGCGGGGCCGCGATGGCGCTGACCGAGGCGTTGGTGGCGCGTACCATGCGCCCGGTGGAGGATGCCGGGCCGACGCCGGGCATGGTCTACATGACCGATGCAGATTATGCGCGGTTCCGCGACGAGATCCTGGCCAGCGCGCCGCCCGGGCCGCTGAAACTGTTCGCCTATGGCTCGCTGCTGTGGAAGCCAGTGGGTGAGGTGAGGGGCGGCGAGCGTGCGGTGGCGCGAGGCTGGCACCGGTCGTTCTGCTTCACGGTACAGCGCTTTCGCGGCACGCTCGATCAGCCCGGCCTGATGATGGCGCTCGACCGTGGCGGCCAATGCCAGGGCATGGTGTTCGAGATCGCCGAGCCGGTGGCGGCCAACCTCGAGGCGCTGCTGCGCCGCGAGATGACCATCCTGCCCGCCGTCAACGTGCCGCGCTGGCTGCGGGTCAGGACCGAAAGCGGCGAAGGCCGGGCGCTCGGCTTCGTCGTCGATCCCGCCAATGCGCGCTATGCCGGCAAGCTCGACAAGCAGGCCGTCGCCGCGACGCTGGCCAAGGCGGCCGGCCATTGGGGTTCGGGTGCGCAGTACCTGTTCGAAACGATCCGCCATCTCGACGCCTGCGGCATCCGCGACCGCAATCTGTGGCAGTTGCAGGCGCTGGTGGCGCAGGAGATCGGGCGCGTTAACGCCGGCTGATGCCTTGATTGGTGGATGAGCTTCGCCTCGTCGTCTATCCGCTGATCGCCGGCGCGGGCAAGGCGCCGTTTTCGATCGCCACGCAACGCCGCGACCTGGAACTCACAAGGTCCAGCAGATGCCCCGGCGGGCGGATCAGCTGATCTACAAGATCAACTGAGCAGGGTTATCTTCCACTTGACGAACGTATATCCCAATGGTTATACGTAAATCAATAGCCAACGGGTTATCGATCTGACATGCCGGATGCTCACGACTTGCTTTTCAGGACGCTCGCCGACCCGACCAGGCGGGCGATTTTCGAACGGCTGTGCCGCCAAGGCGAGCAGACGGTCGGGGCGCTGACAAGCCAGTCCGGCGTCTCGCAGCCGGCGGTGTCGAAGCATCTCGGCGTGCTCAAGCAGGCCGGGCTGGTGCGCGACCGCCACGAGGGCCGCCAGACGCACTACAGCGCTCAGCTTGGCGCGCTGGCGCCGCTGATGGACTGGACGCGGGAGATGGCCGGGTTCTGGGAGGCCCGGTTCGACGATCTCGAGGATTTGCTCAAAAGGATGGACCAGTGAACGATAGTGCCCAGGAGAACCGCACTGTCGTCGTCGAGCGGCAGATTTCGCACCCGCCGGAAAAACTCTGGCGCGCGCTGACGCAACCGCATCTGATCGAGGAGTGGCTGATGAAGAACGATTTCAAGCCGGTCGTCGGCCATCGCTTCAACATCAGCGCGGATTGGGGTGGCGTGCTGGATTGCGAGGTGCTTGCCGTCGAGCCGAACAAGTTGCTGTCCTACACCTGGAACCTTGCTCACCACGATCCGGCGTTCAATTTGCAGAGCGTGGTGACCTTTACGCTCACCCCGACGCCCACGGGGACCCATTTGCGTATGGAGCAAGCCGGCTTCCGGCCCGAGCAGCGGCGGGCCTACGGCGGCGCCAAGATGGGATGGCCGCAATTCTTCGAGAAGCTGGAAGAGCTTCTCGACCGGACGGACTGACGTCCGCAGGCCGACTGAACCAGCACCTGACTTCACCGGCGGCCCGCCGCCAGCAAAACCCATGGAGGAATGCGATGAAGATCAAACTGACCAGCATTTACGTCGACGACCAGGAAAAGGCGCTCGCCTTCTACACCGGCGTGCTGGGTTTCATCAAAAAGGCCGATTTCAGCAATGGCCCGTTCCGCTGGCTGACGGTCGTCTCTAGCGAGGAGCCTGACGGGACCGAATTGCAACTGGCGCTGAACGACAACCCAGCCGCCAAGGCCTACCAGCAGGCAATCTTCAAGCAAGGCCAGCCTGCGCTGATGCTGTTCAGCGACGATATCAAGGGCGACCATCAGCGCATCAAGGCGAATGGCGGTGCCTTCGCCATGGCGCCGACCGAAGTAACCGGCTCGACCATCGCGCAGGTCAATGATGGCTGCGGCAATCTCATCCAGATCACGCAACTGGCGCGCTGGTAGCGCCGTCTGGGCAGGGTTCACGCGTTTTCACGGGAGGTAGCATTGGACTGGAGCAAATGGATCAGGCAGGCGCACCGTTGGCTGTCGATCATCTTCACGGCGACGGTCGTCGCCAATTTCGTCACCATGGCCTTTGGGCAGCCGCCCGCCTGGGTGGTGTATTCGCCACTCCTCCCGCTCTTCCTTTTGCTGTTCAGCGGCCTCTATATGTTCGTGCTGCCCTATGTTGCCAGGGAACGCGGCGTGCAGCGGGTGAACGGGTAGGAAGACAGGATGGCCAAGACGAGCAAGGTCGCCGCCAGGACTGAGCCGATGCTGCTTTCCGGCGGCAATCCGCAGGTAGCCAAGGGATATGGCGACGCTCCGGTGCAGGCCTATATCGCGGCCATGCCGGGCTGGAAGCGCGAGGTCGGCCAACGTCTCGACGCGCTCATCGAGCGCGCGGTGCCCGGCGTGCGCAAGGCGGTCAAATGGAATTCGCCGTTCTACGGCGTCGAAGGCGAGGGCTGGTTCCTCAGCTTTCATTGCTTCACCAAATACATCAAGGTGGCATTCTTCCGCGGCCAGTCGCTCGATCCGGTGCCGCCGGGCGAATCCAGGAGCAAGGACACGCTCTACCTCAATATCCATGAGGGCGAGCCGCTCGACGAGGCGCAATTCAGCGCCTGGGTGAAGCAGGCCAGCCAATTGCCTGGCGAGCGCATGTGAGTGCTCTATTTTCAGCGTTCGAAGGAGAAACGGCATGACGACGATGGGACTGCAGGAGAGCAAATCTCCCTCCGAACTGATAGACGGCAGGATCAGGGAACTCGGCGACTGGCGCGGCGAGATGCTCGGCCGGCTGCGCGCGCTCATCCAACAAGTCGATCCCGACGTGGTCGAGACCTGGAAATGGCGCGGTGTTCCTGTATGGGAACATGACGGCATGATCTGCACGGGCGAGACCTACAAGAGCGTCGTCAAGCTGACCTTCGCCAAGGGTGCCGCGCTGCCCGATCCCGCACGCCTGTTCAACTCCAGCCTCGAAGGCAACACGCGGCGAGCCATCGACTTCCAGCAAGGGGAGGAGATCGACGAGGAGGCTTTCACGGCACTCGTGCGCGCCGCCGTGGCGCTGAACAAGTCGAAGGCCAAACGCTAGGGGGCTGCCAGCTTCGCCGCCAAAGGCAGGCGTTTACGATCTGGGAAGTTAGATGGTGCTAGATATCGCCGGATGACGGCTGGCCAGGTAGGCCCGGCCCCGGATGGATTCGCCATGAACAGCCCGAAGCGCATGCCGTGGGTCGACACGGCCAAAGGCCTCTCGATCATCCTCGTGGTCATGATGTATTCGGCCTACAACACCGGCGAGTACACTGGCGGCGTGGGTTTTCTCCACTATGTCATCGGTTTCGCGACACCGTTCCGCATGCCGGAATTCTTCCTGATTTCAGGACTTTTCCTGTCGCAGGTGATCGACCGGCCGTGGCGGCGCTATCTCGACCGGCGCGTGGTTCACTATCTCTATTTCTACGTCCTGTGGGCGATCATCTCGATCGGCCTGAAAATCGGCATCTTCAGCCGTGATCCCGGCGGCATGCTGCACGACCTCGCAATGGCCGTCGTCGAGCCCTATGGCGTGCTGTGGTTCATCTACATGCTGGCGGTGTTCAGCCTCGTCGCAAAACTGCTGCGGCAGTTTCGCGTGCCCGCCTGGATCGTCATCCCGCTCGCGGCGGCGCTGCAGATGTGGGCGCCGCGTCCGGACAGCTATGCGGTCGAACAATTCGCGGCCTATTTCGTGTTCTTCTATGCCGGCTTCGTCATGGCGCCGCTGGTGTTCCGGCTCGTCGAATGGGCGCAACCCCGCCCGGTGCTGGCCGTCGCTGGCCTGCTCCTGTGGGCTGTTGTCAACGGCCTGCTCGTCTATTCGCCGGGCTATGCCGTTCAGCCGGTCGGCATGCAGATGGGCCTCGCGGCATGGCCCCCGCTGCATCTCACTTTGGCCGTCGCCGGAGCGGTGGCGCTTTGCGTGCTTGGCGGTCTCCTGTCGAAATTGCCCGCCATGGAATGGCTGCGCTGGCTCGGCGAACATTCGCTGGTCGTCTACGTCGCGTTCACAATTCCGATGTCGCTGTTTCGCGGCGCGGCGTTGGCAAGCGGCATTCTGACCGACACCGGCATGCTCAGCCTGGCGGTGCTTCTCGTCTCGACCATCAGCCCGGTGGTTCTCTACCTCATCGTCAAACGCATCGGCTTCGGAACGTTCCTGTTCGAGCGGCCGGGTTGGGCGCATATCGACGGAAGCGCGCCACAACCAGCGCCAATGCCAGTTCCGCCGAAACCGGTGCTGCCTGCCGCGGCGCAATCAAGCCTGAAATAGTCGAGCGGCGGCGGCCAATCTCACCCGTCGCGCAGCCACACCAGCATCTCGCCAGGCTCGCGGTTGTCCCAGGCGAAATAGGGGATGGCGGTGAGCCGCGTCTCAGTGGTGGCAGGCGGTTCCGGCCTGTAGAGCCCGTCCTGCCAGCCGTCGCCGGCGTCGGCTTGCGCGGCGGCCGACAACGTCACCACGCCGCCTAAAAGCTCCGGCCGGTCCCGCGCTTCGATGCTCGCCGTGCGCGGCAGTTTCAGGCGATGCAGTTGGCTGTCATTGTCGGTCGCCTCGACGCAGTAGATCAGCGGACCGCGCGACAACGCGACACGGCCGGCATCCTGCCGCACCAGAGGGTTGGCGTAGAGCCGCTCGATCGGCATTTCGAGAGCGAGCCGCAGCTGGTCGCCCTTTTTCCAGGTGCGCCGGATCGCGGCGTAGCCGTCGCTGGTGACGTCGGCCAGCTTGACCATCTCGTCATTGACCTTGAGCGTAGCGCCCGTGCTCCAGGCCGGTATGCGCAGATGCAGCGTGAACTCCACCGCCGCCTGCGGCTCGAGCGCGATCTCGACGGCGCCGTCCCAGGGGTAGCGGCTCGCCTGCGTCAGGCTGACCGGTGTGCCCGATATATCGAAGCGGGCGGTCGAGTCGCCATAGAGGTGGACGGCCAGCGCGTCGTCCGCCAGGCTGTAGAAATAGCTGCCGATCGAGGCGACCATGCGCCCGACATTGGGCGGGCAGCAGGGGCAGCGGTGCCATTTCCATCTGTTGTGCCGGCCCCGGCTTTCCAGCGGATTCTCGTAGAAGAACAGTGAGCCGTCTAGCGACAGGCCCGAGATCGAACCATTGTACAGCGCCCGCTCCATCATGTCGGCATAGCGGGCGTTCGGTCCCATGCCGAGCATGCGGCTCGCCCAGAACACCAGCCCGACCGCCGCGCAGGTCTCGGCATAGGCGCTCTCATTGGGCAGGTCGTAGTCGCTGGTGAACCCCTCATTGTGCGCTGAAGGGCCGAGCCCGCCGGTGATGTAGAGGTTCTTGGCGGTGAGGTCGTCCCACAGCCGGTCGAGTGCCGCGCGCAGGCTGTCGTCGCCATATTCGGTGGCGATGTCGGCCATGCCGGAATAGAGGTACATCGCCCTGACCGCGTGGCCTACCACCTTGTCCTGCTCGCGTACCGGGATGTGCGACTGGCTGTATTCATAAGTCTTGAAATGGTAGGCCTTCGGATCTGCGCCCCGGGCCCGCGCCTCCTCGTCGAAATAATGCGGCTGCTGGCCGCGCTGGTCGATGAAGTATTTGGCAAGATCCATGTATTTTTGCTCGCCCGTCACCCGCGCCAGCTTGACCAGCGCCAGCTCGATCTCCTCGTGCCCGCAATAGCCGTGCTTCTTGCCGGGCTCCGGCCCCAGCACCGATGCGATGTGGTCGGCGTAGCGGCACATGATGTCGAGCAGCTTGCGCTTGCCCGTCGCCTGGTAGTAGGCGACCGCGCCCTCGATCAGGTGGCCGGCGCAATAGAGCTCGTGGCAGTCGCGCAAATTGGTCCAGCGCTTGCCCGGCTGGATGCGCTGGTACCAACTCGAAAGATAGCCGTCCTCCTGTTGAAGCTTGCCGTACATGTCGATGACGGCATCGATCTTCTTCTCCAGTTCGGGATTCTTGCGGCGGTAGAGCGAATAGGCTGATGTCTCGATCGTCTTGCCGAGATCGGAGTCCCAGAACATCTGCGTGGTCACCGTCGAGCCCGTGAACTCGGCGCCCTGGCGTTCGGCTTCATCGGGCGAGGGCGAGTGGAAGGGGATGACGATACCGGGCGAGGGCCGGTCCGGATCGATCTGCTCCAGCATGCGCGCCTCGACACAACGGTCGTAGAGGATGTCGGCGGTGCGCGTGGCGACCGCGTCGGCGCGGTCGCCCCAGAAGCCGCGGACGTCCACCTGCGGCACCGGCAACGGGCGGAATGCGAGTTTCGGCTTGCCGGTTTTTGCGGATGCGGTCATGAACTTAACTCCATTCGGTCTGTTCTATTTGATGGCCCCGGCCATCAGGCCGCGGATGTAGAAGCGCTGCAAAGCGAGGAACAGGATCAGGCAAGGCACCATCATCACGGTGACGCCCGCCTGCACAGCGCCCCAGTCGATGGCGCCAAAGCGGCCCGACTGAAGTGCGGTCATCATTACCGGCAGCGTGAATTTGGACTGGTCGGTCATCAGCACCAGGGCGGCGAGGAACTCGTTCCAGGCGCCGAGAAAGGCAAACAGCGCGATGGTGACGACGCCCGGCCAGACCAGCGGCAGCATCACTTTGATAAGCATGGTGGCGTTGCCGGCGCCGTCCATGCGGGCGGCTTCCTCGATCTCGCGCGGCACCGCGTCGAAGGCGTTGCGCATCATGAAAATCGAGAACGGCAGCTGCAGCGTCACGTAGACGCCGACAAGGCCGGTCAGCGTGTTGTGCAGGCCAAGCTTGGTCAGTACCAGGAAGATTGGCGTCAGGATCGACTGGAACGGGATCATGATCGTCGACAGGATAAGGACGAAGAACAGGTCCTTGAACGGAAAGCGGAAGCGCGAGAAACCGTAGCCGGCGAGCACGCTGACGATGACCGACAGCAGCACGGTCATCACCGAGACGTAGATGCTGTTCTGCGCCGAGGCCCACAGCCCGTCGCCGAAGCTGTTGAGCGTGGCATAGTTCTCCAGCGAGAAGCCCGTGGTCGGCCACGGCGGCAACGGCGGCAGGCGCGCCTCTTGCGCCGGCTTGAAGGCCGACAGCGCGGTCCACACGATCGGCGCCACGAACAGCACCGAGGCGATGATGCCGGTGGAATGCCTGGCGATGCGGGCGGCGAGCTTGCCGCCGTCGGACATTGCCTGCGCCATCAGTCGAGGCCCTCCGGCTTGCGCAGCAGCCAGAGCTGGATCAAGCTGAGCGCCACCAGGATCACCAGCAGCACCATCGAGAGTGCGGCGCCGTAGCCGAGCTTGAACGACACGAAGGACTGGTTGAAAATCCAGTACACCGCCGTCAGCGTCTGGTTGCGCGGGCCGCCGCGCAGGATGATGTAGAACTGGTCGAAGGCGAGGATCGAGCCGGCGACCGAGAGGATCAGCGCCAGCGCCAGCGTGCGGCGCATCAGCGGCAATGTGATCGCCCGGAACCTGGCGAACGGGCCGGCACCGTCGATGACGGCCGCCTCCTGCAAATCCTGCGGGATCGATTGCAAGCCGGTCATCAGGATGATCATGGTGAAGCCGGCGACCTTCCACACGACCATGGCGATGATCGACCAGAAGGCCGGCTGGAAGGTGGCAAGAAGATTGAACTTCCTGTCGATCAGGCCGAGGTCGTAGGCGGCCGGGCTGAACAGGCCGGAATCGACGTTGAGCAGCCACGACCAGAGCAGGCTCGCCGAAGCGAAACCGACTACCGCGGGCATGAAGAAGAAGGTGCGGTAGAGGTTGGTCAGCGGCCGCGGCTTCTCGATGAAGATGGCCAAGGGGAAGGCGACGGCGAAGATCGCGATGGTGACGATCAGAGTGTAGTAGCCGGTGAATTTGAGCGCGTTCCAGAACCTGGTGTCGCGCAGGATCGCGACATAATTGTCGAGCCCGATGAAGGAGTGCTCGCCCATCAGCGGCCAATTGTGCAGCGACATCCAGGCCGTCATACCGAGCGGAATGACGAAGAACACCATGACCAGCGCCACGGCCGGCGCGACATAGATGAGGCCGATCCATTGCCGGCGGCCGGCGCCGACCAGTTTTCGGGCGCGGGATGGGCTGGTGGTCGAGGCTGTGATGGTCGTCATGGCTGTTCCCTTGGCGCGGCGTCCCCCTCCCCCTCGAGGGGAGGGTCCGGCCGTAGGCCGGTGGGGTCCTCTCCGCATGTGCCGACGAAGGAAGGAACGTCGAGCACTGCCGAGGCGACCCCACCCGGACCTGCGGTCCGACCTCCCCTCAAGGGGGAGGTGGGGTTGGCGCTTATTTCTGCGGCGCCTGGTCGATGATCGACTGCATGGTTTCCTGCGCGTTCGCTATCGCGCCGTCGACGTCGTCACCGAAGAAGACCTCGTTGATCATCTGCGTCCACGGGCCGTTGGCGGAGTTGATCAGGTCGTTGAACACCACCGAATAGGGCGTGCGGCCCTTGGCCATGGCCTCGGCGGCAGTCTGGTAGCGCGGATCGAGATCCTTGAGCGCGTCCTTGGCGATGTCGCCGCGCACCGGCAGGCTGCCGTATTTGGCGAGGATGGTCTGGCCCTCGAGCGAATAGGCGAAATCGAGGAACTCCTTCACCACGGCGAGTTTCTTGGTACCCTTGGTGACGACGAAATTGTCACCGCCGGCGAAGGACGACCAGCCGCCATCCTTGCCCGGCAGGAAGGTGACGCCGTAATCGACATCGGGATACTGGGTGTTGAGCGCGCCGATGGCGAAGGCACCGGACGGCGAGATGCCGATATTGCCGGCGGCGAAGGCGGCAAAGAAGTTGGCGCCGGTGTCGGTCTGGGCGCCTGCCGGCACCAGATCCTTCTTGACCATCGAGCGGTAGAGGTCGATGGCGCTGCGCAATTGCGGGCTGTCCAGCGTCGCCTTCGAGCCATCCTGGCTCAGGATGTCGCCGCCCGAGGCCCAGATCAGCGGCGTGAAGGTGAAGATGTTGCAGCCGCCGCAATTGCCGGAGAAATAGAAGCCCTTGACGTTACCGCCGAGCGCGTTGACCTTCTCGGCGTCGGCAGCGATCTCGGCCCAGTTTGTCGGGCCTTTTTCAGGATCGAGACCGGCCTGCTTGAACAGTTTCTTGTTCCAGATCAGCACCGAGGCGTCGGCCGAGAAGGGCAGGCCGTAAATGTGGTCCTTGTAGGTGCCGGTCTTCACATGCGCCGGCGACAGGCTGGCGAAATAGGGCAGGGACTTGGCCCAGTCGGTGATGTCCTCCAACTGGCCGGCGGCGGCGAAGGAGGGCGTGTAGATCAGGTCGAGCGACAGCGCGTCGGGCGCCGTGCCGCCGGCGGCGGCAGCACCGTATTTCGGGATGATCTCGGCATTGGGGATGATGTCGAGCTTGACCTGGTTGGTGTGGCCCTTGTTGTAGGCGTCGACGATCCTCGGCATGAAATTCGAGCCGTCGGCGCGCACCCAGATATTGGCGGTCTCGGCGGCGGCAGTGCCAAGTCCGCCACCAATGACGGCAGCGGCCAGGGCCAGTTTGGCAATCAGGTTCCTCATGTTCTCCTCCTCCACGGTTTGGCCGCTGTCCGCGGCCTTGCGCCGATCACGCGGCGCTTCGTTTCAGCCATCCAGCGGGTGGCCGCAGGACTGACGCACCACCAGCCGGCACGGCAGTTTTCGAATGCCCGGCGCGGCTGATGTGCCGCCGACCAGGGAAAGCAGGGTCAGCCCGGCCTCGCGCCCGAGCGCCGCCAGGTTCATGTCCACCGAGGTCAGCGGCGGGCGGGTCGCCTCGGCCACGATCTCCCAATTGTCGAAACCGATGACGCCGACATCGCCGGGAACGCTCAAGCCGCGCTCGCGCAAGGCATCGATGACGCCGCGCGCGATCTGGTCGTTGCCGCAAAAAACGGCGTCCGGCCGTTCGTTGCCGCCGTCGAACAGTTGCGCCACCGCTTCGTGACCCCAGGCTTCCGACCAGGAGCCGAGCAGCGGCTCGGTGACCGGCAAGCCGTGTTCGGTCAGCACGTCGCGATAGGCCCGTGCCCGCGCGGGCACCACCGCAAAGCTCGCCGGCCCGCTGACATGGGCGATGCGCTTGCGGCCAAGCTTGCAGAAATGCTCGACGGCCAGCCGCGCGCCGCCGTCGTCGTCCGCGACGAAGGCGATGGCGTCCGGATCGGGCTGGGTGAAAGCGTAGATCACCGGGACGCGCAGATTGGAGAGGTCGATGGGCAGATGGCGGTCGATGCGCTTGCCGGTGGCGATGATGCCGTCGACACGCTTGTCCAGCATGGCCTCGACATGCAACTGGCCCAGCCGCGGATCCTCCTCGACATTGCACAGGAACACCGAGACCCCATTGTCGACCAGCGCGTCCGAAATGCCCGACATTAGCGGCAGCGAGAAGCGGCCATAGGTATCGTTGGTGAGCAGGCCGACGGTGAAGCTGCGGCGCCTCAGCAGGCTCTGCGCCAGGCTATTGGGGCGGAAGCCGAGACCCCGGGCCGTCTCGCGAATGCGCTCGCGGGTTTCGGCGGTCATGCGGCCTTGGTCGTTGAGCGCCTTGGAGGCGGTGGCGACGCTGACGCCAGCCAATGCGGCCACGTCACGCAAGGTGACGGGCTTGGGAAAGACCGGGATTGGTTCCGATGCCATCGCGCCGAGAAATCCTTAATTGGGAAAAGGTTTTCTCTTACAGGCCAGAACCAAGCCCGGCACATGGCCAAGCTCGATCGGAAACGTTTGGAAAAACCTTTTCTCAATCCAAAGGCTAGGCCAGAATGGATGGTCGTTCAAGCGAAAAATGGTTTGGGCCCTCGGACCCAGATCCGCGATGCAATTCGAGAAGGATCGGCGATCTTTGGGAAGAGCGCCGAAGTAGAAAGATACGGACGGTGGTCGAGGTGATGCACCTCGGCTGATCAGCTGAAATCGGCGGCCGTTAGCACATACACGCTCTTGCGGGTGCGGCCGTAGGCCCTGGCGGCGACGTCGTGGATGGAGTTGCTCTCGGTGTCGAACGTCGCGAGGTAGCCAGCTTCATCGGCGGTCGTGCCCGGCTGCATCTTCGCCATGGCGTCGGCGGCGACCGAGAATGAGATCTGGAACATGCCGTCATGGCCGACGAAGCGGATGCGCCTGCCCGCTTCGTCATAGCTGCGGCTGCGATTGGGGAAGGTGAGGGTCATGTCTTGACCTCCTTCGCGGCAGCCATCTTGACCGCCCGCTTCTTCTTAGGCGTCGGATTCAACGCTTCAGCCACGCGATCGGCCTCTTCCTTGGCCAGCCGCAACTCCCTCAGCCTTGCCGTCTTGATCTCCCTGGCCTTCGCCTCGGATATGTATTCGGCGGTTGCCTTGTTGCGCTCCGCTGTCTTCTTCTGCTTGTCCACAAAACGGGCTTCAGCTTTTTCCATGATAGTCTGATTGCCTTCGGCCATCGACGAAATCTCCCTTGCGGCTAAAACGGTGAAAACGAACTGATCTTATAAATAGGGATTCGATCGGCAAAATTCAATGTTTTGAAATATTTGACCCCTTGCGATAGCACGAAACCGGATGTTGAAATAATACCTTTCAATTATTCAATTCGCTCGCGAATAATTTTGGCACTCCTATCTATCGAGTGCCAAAGCGCCTATAGGAGTGACGCGGCCGCCTAAGTCGGCCCCAGAAAGAAGTTCTCATGAAATTTCGACCACTGCACGATCGCGTCGTCATCCGGCGCGCCGAAGGTGATACCAAATCCACGGGCGGCATCATCATTCCCGATACCGCCAAGGAAAAGCCGCAGGACGGTGAAGTGATTGCCGTCGGCCCGGGCGCACGCGACGAAAACGGCGCGCTGATCGCACTCGACGTCAAGGCCGGCGACACCGTCCTGTTCGGCAAATGGTCGGGCACCGAGGTCAAGATCGACGGCGAGGACCTTCTGATCATGAAGGAAGCCGATATAATGGGCGTCGTCGAAAAGAGCGGGACGGGCATCGAGAAGGCCGTGGCCGCCGAGAAGGCTGCCTGATCGGAGCGCCGCGTGTCCTCCGGAACGCGCAAAGGACGCTGCAAGACTGAAAGATGGCGGCGCCGCGCGTTCTGCGCGACGACTGGTCCACTCCAAATCCGAACTGGGTGAAAATCATGTCTGCCAAGGAAATCAAATTCTCCACCGATGCACGCGATCGCATGCTGCGCGGCGTCGAGATCCTCAACAATGCCGTCAAGGTGACGCTGGGCCCCAAGGGCCGCAACGTCATCCTCGACAAGGCTTATGGCGCGCCGCGCATCACCAAGGACGGCGTCACGGTGGCCAAGGAAATCGAGCTTGCCGACAAGTTCGAGAACATGGGCGCGCAGATGGTCCGCGAAGTGGCGTCGAAGACAAACGACCTTGCCGGTGACGGCACTACCACCGCCACTGTGCTGGCCGCCTCGATCCTGCGCGAAGGCGCCAAGCTGGTCGCCGCCGGCATGAATCCGATGGATTTGAAGCGCGGCATCGACCAGGCGGTTAGCGCCGTGGTCAACGAAATCCAGACGCGGGCCACGAAAGTCAACTCGTCGGCAGAGATCGCGCAGGTCGGCACCATCGCCGCCAATGGCGATGCCAGCGTTGGCGAGATGATCGCCAAGGCGATGGACAAGGTCGGCAATGACGGCGTCATCACCGTCGAGGAAGCCAAGACCGCCGACACCGAACTCGACGTCGTGGAGGGCATGCAGTTCGATCGCGGCTATCTCAGCCCCTATTTCGTCACCAATGCCGACAAGATGCGCGCCGAGCTCGAGGACCCCTATATCCTGATCCACGAGAAAAAGCTCGGCAATCTGCAGGCGATGCTGCCGATCCTCGAAGCTGTGGTGCAGAGCGGCAAGCCACTGCTGATCATCGCCGAAGACGTCGAGGGCGAAGCTCTGGCGACGCTGGTCGTCAACAAATTGCGCGGCGGCCTCAAGGTCGCGGCCGTCAAGGCGCCGGGCTTCGGCGATCGCCGCAAGGCGATGCTGGAAGACATCGCGGTGCTCACATCAGGCCAGATGATCTCGGAAGATCTCGGCATCAAGCTCGAAAACGTCACCATCGAAATGCTTGGCCGCGCCAAACGCGTGCTGATCGAGAAAGACACAACCACGATCGTCGACGGCGCCGGCAACAAGGACATCATCCAGGCACGCGTCGCCCAGATCAAGAGCCAGATCGAGGAGACCACCTCCGACTACGACAAGGAAAAGCTGCAGGAGCGGCTGGCAAAGCTTGCCGGCGGCGTTGCCGTCATTCGCGTCGGCGGGGCAACCGAGTCTGAAGTGAAGGAAAAGAAGGACCGCATCGACGACGCGTTGAATGCGACGCGCGCGGCCGTCGAAGAAGGCATCGTTCCCGGCGGCGGCGTCGCGTTGCTGCGCGCAAGATCGGCGCTAAACGGGCTGACCGGCGCCAATGCCGATGTCACGGCGGGAATCTCGATCGTGCTTCGTGCGCTCGAAGCGCCGCTCCGCCAGATCGCCGAGAATTCCGGCGTCGAAGGTTCGATCGTCGTCGGCAAGCTTTCCGAAAGCAAGGATCATAATCAGGGCTTCGACGCCCAGAACGAGAGCTATGTCGACATGATCAAGGCGGGCATCGTCGATCCGGCGAAAGTGGTGCGCACCGCTCTGCAGGATGCCGGTTCGATCGCCGCGCTTTTGATCACCGCCGAAGCGATGATTTCCGACATCCCGGCCAAGGATGCGGCGCCGGCCGGCGGTGGCGGCGGTGGCATGGGCGGCTACTAACGCTGCCTGAAATTCTTCGGGTCCGAGCCATCGGACCAGGCTCCCAAGGCCCGGCCGTTCAGGCCGGGCAGATCAGGTCAGGCTGCTCGATTTCTGCGGCCGCTGTAGGCTGGCTCGCGATTGAGAGCACAGACAACTCCGCCTCAACCGTGCAATCCTGATCTTGCGGCTTTCGGAGCGGCCGGAATTCACGCTAGACTGTCGCCGTAGCCGTTTGGTGCAGAGCTTGCGCGAATTTGGCAGTTTGTCGAAGCGCTCGCGTCCTCTAATCCTTTAATTTGGAGACAAGCCATGTTTGCGGCCAAGGCCATCGACACGTCGGACAAGGCCACCTTTTACCACGATCTCGCCAGCCAGCTGAAGGCGCTGCTCGAGGGCGAGGGCGACTCGATCGCCAACGCCGCCAATACCGCCGCGCTGATCTTCCAGATGGTGCCCGACCTCAACTGGGCGGGGTTCTATTTACTGGCGTCCGACGAGGAACTGGTGCTAGGGCCATTCCAGGGCAAGCCGGCCTGCGTGCGGATCGCCGTCGGCAAGGGCGTGTGCGGCACGGCGGTCGAACTCGGCACCTCGATGCTGATCAAGGACGTGCACGATTTCCCCGGCCACATCGCCTGCGATGCCGATTCGCGTTCGGAACTGGTCGTTCTGCTGGAAGACGATGAGGGTGTTTTCGGGGTGCTCGATCTCGACAGTCCGCTGCCCGGCCGCTTCGACAAGGCCGACCAGGCCGGCATCGAGACGCTGGCGGCGATCTATGTCGCTGCGAGCTCCTTCGAGGATTGATCGACCGTTTTGTTGGGGTCTATCTAGACGCGGTCCAGGCGGAAGAACATCGCCAGCTTCAGACTGGCCGCTATTCGTTCGGCCCGATCGACGAACACCGCCGCGGTTTCCGGGGCAAAGAGTTCGGTCGCTGTCTGTCTGAACATCGCCAGCCAGATGTCGAAATCGGCCTCGGTCACATCCGCGAGTTTCACATGGGCCGGCACCGGACGTCCTTGATAGTCGCCGGTCTTGAGGATGACCGAGCACCAGAAATCGGTCATCTTCTCAAGATGAGGCGCCCAGTCGCCGGTGATCTCGCGCGCGAAGATCGGTCCGAGGCGCTCGTTCTTGCGAAGCCGGGCGTAGAATTCGCGAACGAGTCTGCCAATCGACGCCCTGTCGACGCCGGCGTGGTTCAAGGGCTGTTCCGCGACGGGCCGCGCATGATCGGCCAGGGATGATTTCATCGTCATTGCATGGGGCTCTTGTTGCTGCCGGAACGAGGAAAGGCCGAGGCAGCCTGGGGACAAGGTGTTCCCAGATTGTCGGGCGGCGTGCCTATGGCGCAACCGCCAGTTTTCCCGTCCCGGATGAAGCCCGACATATAGGTGCGATCGATCCCCGCTGCCACATGCGCACGACAATTGTCTCGCGGCGAGCCGCGCCCTTCGTCATTCTGGGGCGAAGCAAGGACCGAAACGGCGTATAGCCATGCCGTAACGCGGAGGAAGAGTGCTGGAGTGCGGAATTGAAGAGCCCTCAGCCAATCTCCGCCGCTTGCACATGATGCCGCACTACGGCTTCGTCTTCAGCGCGCGGGTGAAAGCCGCAGCCGCCATGTCGATCAGTTGCGTGTGGATCGCGCCACGCGATCGCCCTTGGCCATCGTCGCAAACCGGGTCACCGATCTGTTCCGATGCGATGATGGCGTAAGCGCCCGGCTTGCACTCGCCAAACATGCTGTAATGGCTGGCATCCTCGATAGTCGCATAGCTGGCATTTGCAATCGCTTTTGCCACGCCAGAGGCGTCGACGGTCGCGGGGATCTTTCCCGGCCGGCCAAGATTGACGATCTCGACCGGAATTTTGATGCTGCCGAAGCTTTTGACATCAAAGACATCGGATGGCGCGGGGTCGATCGCCATGGCGAAGCGAATGCGCCCGTCGCTGTTGTCTCGGCCGGCCGGCTGCAAATCCATCGTGCGAAGATCGACGCCGCTTTGCCTGACCCAATCGCAAAGCGACGCATTGAGCTGGTCCGTGTCGCAATAGGCGGCCAGCCGTTCCGGATCGATGCGAGCGCCGGCTATAGCGAACGCCGTGTTGCCGCCCATGGAAAGTCCGAGCACGCCCACCTTGTCTTGCTCCAGGTGATCCCTGAAGAACGCTTCCTGCTCCATCGCGTCCAGCGTTGCCGTGAGATCGACGGGCCGCAGCCAGAGTTTCATCGTCTCGGCGGCCGATCTTTTTGGGCCTGTGTTTCCCGGATGGGTGGGAGCGGCGACGATGAATCCCCGCCTCGCCAAGGGCGTTGCGATCCAGCTCAGGGCCTGCGGGTTTCCCGCCAGGCCGGCGCCGTGCGAAAGCAGGATAAGCGGAAATCGTCCGCCCGAGAGCGGCGCGTCGCGCATGGCGGATGTGCCGACGAAAAGCTGGCTGTCGCCAAGGCTGACCGTCTTGCCGCCCGGCTGCGCCGGATACCAAACAGTGACGTCAAGATCGATGCCGCGCTCTTTGGATGGGGCGAGAAACTGGCGAACGCCGACAGCGTCGGCGGCGTTGGCCGCCTGCTGTGTCGGCACTGTCGAGACAAGGATGGTGCAAAGCATGATCCAGAATTTCATTGAGATCTCCATTGGCGAGCGCGTGCGCCATGGCAGAGCTCGCAGGCATCGATCCCTGGGCTCATATGGCGGCCGTTTCGGTTGCTGCGTTGACGCCCCGACATCAGCGGATCGGATCCGAGTTCGCGACCTCGATCGCGATGGAGGACGTGCTTTATCGTGATAGAGTACGGCTGGCGCGGGAGCCGTCAGCGTTCAATCATCGCGTTTGCAAGGGAGGGTGCTTGGCGTTCCCGCCAGGCGAGCGGCGTCATCTCGGTCACGCGGCGGAACTCGCGGTTGAAGTTCGACTTGGTCTGGAAGCCCACCGCGAGCATGATCTCGGTCACGGACTGATCGGTGCCGGTCAGCAGCCGGCAGGCTTCGTCGATGCGGTGTTCGTTGACATATTGCGAGACGTTCCTGGCCTTGGCCCGGTTGATCGCCACCGAGATCTGCCGTGCCGGAATTCCAGCGCGCCGTGCGAGGCGGTTGAGGTTGAGGTTGGCATCTCGGTAGAGCTTCTTCTCCCGCAGCACGTCGTCCACTCTGGCCAGCGTGTCGGCGTCTTCGCGGGCATCGGGTGAGGGCGGGGTCTCCGCCGGTTCTGCGGCATTGGGTGGAACACGGCTCTGGCTGGCCGCCGCGGCCGCAACGCCGACGAAGACGAGAATGAAAAGATTGGCGATGCCGATCACGGCCGTGGCGCGGGCGCCATGCCCGGATGCCATATCGAAGGAGACCACCATGTCGACCAGCCCCGACAGGCATAGCATCACCGCTGCGGCGATGATGGCCCGGTAGGCCGGAACCGCGCCGTCGAATGGAGCAAGTCGAAGTCCGTCCGCGCCGGATCGAAGCAGCCAGAGGATGGCGGCGGCATAGATGAAATCGATGGATATGAGTGCCGCGTCGACGGCGTCGCGCCGGACGACCACCAGCACCAGGAGCAAGGCGGCTGGCACTGTATGGAGCGCTAGCCTGGTTGGCCATTGGCGGTCGCTGGTGCGGACGAGCCTCGCAACGCCGGCATAGAGCAGCGCCGGCATGACCGCGGCCAACACCGGAGCGACGTAGCCGACGCCGCTGATACCGTAGCCCCAGCGCAGGCCAGTGAGTAGCGACTGTAGTGCTGCGATCAGGATCAGGGCAAGAAACGGCAGGTTGGGTGCCTCATCCTCGCGCCTGTAGACCACTCCAAGCAGGATGAACAGCAACAGCGCGACGACGAAGGGCAGGGGGAACGAACAGCATGGATCGGGTGCGGGCTCGGGTGCGAACACGCGGACCGTAACCGATATGGCTTGATTCCCAAACTGTCGGTTCACCGGTGCTAGCTCAGGCGAACTTCACCAGCATGAGGCTGAAGCTCCCGATGAACAGGAAGGCCGAGAAGGCCAGCGCCAGCGGGCGCAGGCCGCGCGAGCGCAGCTGCGAAATATCGGCCTGCAGGCCCATGGCGGCGAGCCCCATGGTGAGCATGATGGTGGTGGCGAGCGCCATCGCCGACTTCACTTCGGCGGGCACCGCCACCAGGCTGTTCAGCGCCGCGACAGCGACGAAGGCGGCGACGAACCATGGCATGGGCGGCCGCGCTGCCGACTGGCCGGCACTCTTGCGGCGCGCCATCAGGCCCAGCGCGACGATCATCGGCGCCAGCATGGCGACGCGGGTCAGCTTGGCGACGGTGGCGATCTCGCCGGACTGGGTGCCGTTCTGGAAGCCGGCGCCGATGACTTGCGCCACCTCGTGGATCGAGGCGCCCGCCCACAGGCCGAAAGCGTGCTGGTCGAGGCCGAGGCCGGGTGCCAGCAGCGGGAAGCCGAGCATGGCGATGGTGCCGAACAAGGTTATCGAGGCGACGGCATAGGTGACGTCCTCGTCGCGCGCGTCGGTGGCGATGTTGGTGGCGACGATGGCCGAGGCGCCGCAGATCGAGGTGCCGGCGGCGATCAATTGCGCCAGACTTGCGTCGACGCCGATCAGCCGGCCGAGCAGGATGGTGAATACGAAGGTGGCGCCAAGCGTCAGCGCGACAATGCCGACGCCGCTCGCGCCGATCGAGACCACCTGGCCCAGCGTCAACTGAAAACCGAGCAGCACGATGGCGAAGCGCAGCAGACGGCGCTGCGAAAAGGCGATTCCCGCTTTGGCATGGGCGGGTGTGCCGAGCACGTTTGAATAGATCATGCCGACGACGACGGCTGTTATCATCGGGCTGAACAGCGCGAAACCGGAGATATTGCGGGCCGAAAAGGCGACGTCGGTGACCATCACCACAAGCACGATGCCGGGAATGGTGCCGTTCCACAACGAATCGAGGCGCTTTCGCCCCTCGGCCAGATCGGCGGAGATCATGTTTTTAGGAATATCGTTCGGGATACTGGTGAGAGAAGACAATGCAATGCTCCAGGCGGCAAGGCCGGAGGAATGTCATTCCTGAAACGATCTTTCCAGCGAATTATTTTCGTTAGAATGATCGATTTTTACGAACGATTGGGGGCCATCGGGCGGCGCACGCGTCCGACGGCGAGACGCGTCAAGTCGGGTGCGATTGCGACCCGCTCGCCTCGGCGCGGTCAGAGCTGCGCTTCGATAGCCGCCTTGTCGATCACCGACCAGACATGCCGGATCTTGCCGTCTAGAAACTCATAGAAGACGTTTTCGCTGAAGGTGACTTTCCTGCCATTGACGGGCAGGCCAAGGAAATCTCCTTTTGGCGTGCAGATGAACTGGAGGCGGCTGGCTATGAAAGGCGTATCGGAAATCAGCAGCTGGATGTCGAAATAGAGGTCCGGGATATCGGAGAAATCCCGCTCCAGCATCTTGCGGTAGCCCGGTATTCCCACCCGGTCGCCATTGTAGTGCACCTCGTCATGGACGAAGCGAGGGAGTTCCGGCCAGTCCTGATTGTTGAGGCAAGCGATGTAGCCACGATAGGTGTCGGCAAGTTCGGTGTCGGTCACGGCAATTGCTCCGGTGCTTCCATCTGGAAAGGATGACGTTCAAGCAGGGAAGATAGGCCAGCCCCGGATGCAATCCAGACGGACCGCGCTCCGCCGCCAGCAGCGCAAGGGCCGAACGACAGCCACACCCTGGGCATGGCGTGACGCCTGGCTGGAACATGCCGCGGTCGTTGCTTCGCACCTGTTCGCGGTCGATCGCAGGCGCTAGATAGATGATCACAAATCGGGCGGACCGAAGCCGACGGCCACGCAAGCCGGCCGCCGCTTCCTGCCCGGCGTCGAGAAGGAACGAAATCATGGATATCAAGCGATGCGGCTCTCAAGCTTCGGGCAAGGGCCCGGGCGACTGGTTCACCGGCACGGTGCGCATCGACCCGCTGTTTCAGGCCATCGCACCAGCGCGCGCGGCCGGCAATGCCGTGACCTTCGAACCAGGTGCGCGCACGGCGTGGCACACCCATCCGCTCGGCCAAATCCTGATCGTCACCGCCGGCTGCGGCCGCGTGCAGCGCGAGGATGGGCCCGTCGAGGAGATCCGGGCCGGCGACGTGGTTCGCTTCGAGCCGGGCGAGAAGCACTGGCACGGCGCGGCACCGGCCACCGCCATGACCCACATAGCCATCCAGGAAGCGCTCGACGGCAAGGCGGTCGACTGGATGGAGCACGTCAGCGACGAGCAATACCAGTCCTGAACAGGGGCTCGGCTGATAGCGACGTTTGCGTCCTGCACCAGCCTGGCGCCATGTTCGTCTTTCCCTGCGCCAACACCAAGCGACGCCGCTTCTGCACAATGCCGAGCGGCAAGCTGATTGCGCGACGACAAAGACCGGCAGGATAGATCCGGTTCGCTCGTTTCCAACCCCGCCCGCGTTATCGCGGCGGGTTTTTCATATCTGGAGCGTTGTCATGAATTCATCCATAGGGTTTCGGCGGGCCGAGGCGGCTGATGCCGCAGCCATCGGGGATCTCGTGCGCGCCGCCTATGCCAAATGGGTGCCTGTGATCGGCCGCGAGCCGATGCCGATGCGCGCCGACTACGACAAGGCCGTTGCCGAGCATCCGTTCGACCTCGCCATCGAGGATGGCCGCATTGTCGGGATGATCGAAACCATGCTGGCGGACGAACACCTCTGGATCGAGAATGTCTGCGTCGCGCCGGACGCGCAGGGCAAGGGCATCGGCCGGCTGCTGCTGGAGCGGGCCGAGCACAAGGCGATCAAGGCGAGCCGGCGCGAGCTTCGGCTGCTGACCAATGGCGCTTTCGAGACCAATGTATCGCTCTACAGGAGGCAGGGCTATGCCGTTGACCGGGAAGAGCCATTCATGAACGGAATGACAGTCTATATGAGCAAGAGGCTGGCAGGCTGACATCGGCGGCCGGAAGCATCACCCACGACATGCGCGTCGCGCGCGGGCGTTTTGCCGTACGGCACGGTCGACCAGGCCGTCTATGCGTGCTGCTTGCCAATTGGCGAATACATGCTACATTTATGCCAGTAGCGAGGCCTCGAAAATGCAGCTTCATTCCATAGTCATCACTCCGGCCGCCGTTGGCGCCGCCATATCGGACGACGAGGCCGGAGCCTTGGCGCGCACCACGGTCAATCTGTTCAAGGCCTGGAACCTCACCGATCTGGAGGCCTGCATCCTGCTCGGCGGCATGTCGGCACGGACCTGGGCGCGTTGGAAGGAAGGCGGCATCGGCCGGATCGACCGCGACCTGCGCACCCGCATGGCGCATCTGATGGGCATCCACAAGGGCCTGCGCTATCTCTTCACGGATCCGGCGCGCGGCTATGCCTGGATACGCAAGCCCAATGCCACTTTCGGCGGCCAGTCGGCCCTCGACCTGATGCTGCGCGGTGAAATCGCCGACCTCTCGGCGATGCGCGAATGGCTGGATGCGGAGCGTGGCGCATGGTGAGTGGGTCCGCGGTCCGGCGCCGCGTCCACTGGGACCAGACCTTCCGCATCATTCGCTCCATCCATCCGCCGATCGACCTTTTCGAGGACATTGCCGACCCGCGCGATTGGGAGGCGCTCGCCGCCGTCGAGGAGAAGACCAATCCGCGCATCCGGCTTGAGATCGGCGACCTCGGCAAGGTGCCGGCCGCAAGGCGGGTTTCGGGCCCCGGTGCCAGCTTCGTCATGGCGCCCTTCGTGCATTGCTCGACGCTGCGGCCCGGCCGCTTCTCGGATGGCAGCTACGGCATCTATTATGCCGGCGACCGCGAGGAGGTGGCGCTGGCCGAAACCATCCACCACCACCAGAAATTCATGCGCGCCACCAGCGAGGACCCGGGCTGGACGGCGGATTTCCGCGTGCTGATCGGCAGCGTCGACCGCGACCTCGACGATGTGAATACTGTGCCCGGCGTGCTCGATCCGGACGACTATACCGCTTCGCAGGCGGAAGGACGGGCGCTGCGGGCGGCCGGCAGCGACGGGGTGGTGTGGAACAGCGTGCGCATGCCGGGCGGAGGCTGCATCGGCATCTTCTGGCCCGATGTCATTACCATTCCCGTCCAGGGCCGGCACTACAGCTATCATTGGGACGGCGCCCGCGTGGATTTCGTGCGCCAGCACGACACAGGCAAGGTGCTGGCGGTCACCTGAGGTGGGAAAAGCGGGACGTTCCGGCAGCCGCCGGAGGTTTTCTCCCGCGACGGTTTCAAGCCAGCGCGGCGGCCAGCAATTCGCTTGCGGCGTCAGGTCGTCGAAGCGCTGGGCGCGGCGCTGATTTTCTATGCCGTGCTCGGCCTCGTCAAAGCGGGCTTCGCGACGCCGGCGTGCCACGAGGCCTGGTTGTCGCCGCTGGTCGGGGTAGCCACCGGGCTGGTCACCGGTGCCACCGGTGTCTTCGTCGTTCCGGCCGTGCCCTATCTGCAATCGCTGAAATAGGACAGGGAGGACCTGATCCAGGCGCTCGGCCTGTCCTTCACCGTGTCGACGGCGGCTCTTGCCGTCGGGCTGTTCCGGACCGGCGCCCTGGCGTCGCCGACCGCGCAGTTGGCGGGGTCGGTCGCGGCGCTTGCGCCGGGGCTGGCCGGCATGTTCGTCGGCCAGGCACTGCGCCAGCGCATGAGCGTCGAGACATTTCGCAAGGCGTTCTTCATCGGGCTGTTGGCGCTTGGGCTTTACCTTTCGCTCGAGGCCGCGCTGTAGCCGATCTCATGGCAGGCCCTGGCGAACCAGCGGGTTGCCGCCGCCAGGCGGTGCTGCCGCGGTCCCAGCGCATGCGGGGCGGCCTAGGATCCCGCCCCAAGCGGCTGGAGGATGAATATGGCCAGCAGGGCAACAAACAGCAAAGCGGCGATCACGACGCCCCATAGGAGCACGTTTCTGGTTCCGCGCTGCTCTTCGTCACGAGACAGATGTTGCGCCATTGCAGGGATCCTCTTGTCAATCTCGATGGTTTAGCAACGAGTTTCGTCGAGGCAGGTTCCGGCAGCCAATTGCTCCATGCGTCCGGCGGCAGAAAACCGGCACGATATTCGCAGGCCACCGCCGGCGAGCTTTACAGACGTCCTCGCCGGCGCATGCCGTCGGAGCGGTCGGCGGTCCATGGAACCGCTCGATTTCCGGTTTGCCGCGCGATTTTGGGCGCCAGGCCTACCGCACCACCAGAACCGGGATCTCGGTGTAGGACAGCACCTCGGCGGTCTGGCTGCCCAGAAGCAGCCTGCCCAGCCCGCGGCGGCCATGCGAGGCCATGACGATGAGGTCGCAGCCTTGCGTCTGCGATAGTTCCAGGATCGCTTCGGCGGGCGCCTTGTTTTCAATGTGCAGACCCTTAGCGCGCACGCCCAGCCCCTCGGCCGACGTCCTGCATTTATCGAGCACTTCCTGGCCATACCGGCGCGCCTCTTCCTGGTAGGCGACCAACTCGTCGCCTGCGGTATAGCCGGCCATGGCGCCGCCCCAGGCGAAGATCGGGTAGGGCTCCGAGACGGTAACGAAGGTGACGGTGGCGCCAAGGGCGGCCGCCAGCGCCAGGCCGTGGACAACGCCCTTGTCGGCCAGTTCCGAGCCGTCGGTGGCGATGAGCAGATGTTTGTACATGATGATCGTGACCTGTTGCAGAAGGGCGGGAGCCCGATTTGGGCTGACTTGATATAGTCGCGCCATCGGGCTTCTCACAGGGGCAGTTCGATGCGGATCGGGGCCAGGTGGGGGCGGCGCAAACGCTGGTGACTATCAACTCAAACTGAAGCAATTGCCCAGCAAGTGATTGCGGCCCGGAACGCGGTTGTCCACTTTCCCAGCCCTCGAATCCTCCTCTACAGTATCGCCAACCTCGAAAGGCACCCCATGAGCAGCGCGTACCCGCAGATCCATCTTGTCCGGCATGGCGAGACGGCGTGGAGCCTTTCGGGGCAGCATACCGGGCGCACCGACATGGCGCTGACGGCGGCCGGGGAGGTGGCGGCGCGGAGCCTCGCGGCGCAGCTGAAAGGCCTGCCGTTCTCGGCCGTGTGGTCGAGCCCCTCGCAGCGCGCCTACGGGACCAGCGTGCTGGCCGGCTTTGGCGAGCAAAGCGTCAAGATGGACGATCTGCAGGAGTGGGACTACGGCGCCTATGAGGGGTGGACGACGAAGCAGATCCTGGCCGAGCGGCCGGGCTGGAACGTTTTTCACGATGGCTGCCCGCAAGGCGAGATGGCGGCCGATGTCGGCGCCCGCGCCGACAGGGTCATCGATCGCTTGCGCAAGGCCGATGCCGACGTGCTGATCTTTTCCAGCGCGCATTTCCTGCGCGTGCTGACCGCCCGCTGGCTCGGTCTGCCGCCGCAAGGCGGCGCACTGTTCGTGCTCGATACGGCCAGCATCAGCGTGCTCGGCTACGAGCACGATCCGAGCGAACCGGTGGTACGCAAGTGGAACCTGTAGCGAGCAATCACGGGAGCACGTTCGGCAGGCCGAAGGCAGCGAACAGGTCTGTGCCGAACGGGCCGACATAGACCGTAAGCGAGGCGATGCCGCCGTCGGCCGGCTCGATGACATGCAGCGATTGCGCGCTCCATTCGGGCTCCTGGTGGCGGCGTGCGTAGAGCGCGACGGCGGGCTGGCCGTTGGCCCTTGTCGCCACTGCCTCGTAGGCGGAGAAATTGCCCCAGACGGTCTTGAAGAAACCGCGGATCGCCTCCCGGCCCTGGTACCAGTCGCGCCATGGCGGCATGTGATAAATGGCGTCCTCGCGCAGCAGTTCGACGAAGCCGTCGAGATCGGCTGCCTGCCAGGCCTGCATGTAGCGTTGCAGCAGCAGGTTCTCTTCGCCGTCGGTAGGCCGCGCGCGCTGCAAAGGGCGCCCCGCGGGATGACGCAGCGCCAGCGTCGCGCGGGCGCGTTGCAGGACGCTGTTGATCGAGGCGGTCGAGCCGCCCAGCAGGTGCGCGGTTTCCACTGCCGACCAGCCCAGCACGTCGCACAGCAAAAGAGCGGCGCGCTGCCTTGGCGGCAGAAGCTGGATCGCGGCGACGAAGGCGAGTTGCACCGCCTCGCGCGTTTCGTAGCGTACGTCCGGGCCGGGCTCACCGTCGACGAGGTCCGGCAGTTCGGCGTCCGGGTAGGGCTCCAGCCAGGCGAGCTCGGCGGCGGGTCCGGCAGCGGCGCGCCCCTCGGTCGGCGGCCGGCCGGGCGCTTCGAGAATGCGATGCGCCGACGACCGCGCCTTGATGGCGTTGAGACAGCTGTTGGTGGCGATCGTGTAGAGCCAGCCGCGCGGCGAGCCGCGCCCGTCGAATTGCGATCTTGCGCGCCAGGCTTTCAGGAACGTCTCCTGGACGAGATCGTCGGCCTCGTGCAGCGAGCCCATGATGCGGTAGCAGTGCAGCTTGATCTCGCGGCGATGCGCCATCGTCAGCCGCTCGAAGGCCAGCCGATCGAGGATCGGCTGGTCTTGCTGGCCCATTGGCTCAAGCGAGCCGGGAGCGTCTGTCATGCCGAGCCTGCCGCGCTGAGTTTTGCTGGCATCCTGCGCGCCTCATGCCGCCGCCGCAAGGCCGCTGCCGCTGGCCGTGAAGGAGACGCCTTGCAATCCCCCGCCGGCGAGCGCGACCACGGCGCGTCCAACGTCGGCCGGCGTCTGCACGTCGGTCAGGCCGGCGAGGAAATCCGCCGGGCTGATGCCGAGATAAGCCGAAACGCCGGCGATGCCGTCTTGGCCTACACCTGTGCCGGCCATGATGCGCATCGGCGCCAGCGCCATGAAGCGCAGGCCCAGGCCCAGCCGGTCCGCCTCCTTCTGGCTGTGCGCGGCAAGAAACATCTGCATGCGCTTGGCGCCGGAATAGCCGCCGGAATTGGGCGGCCCGCCGCTGATTGCCGCGCCGCTGGAGATCAGCACGACGCGGCTGCCCGGCTTCAGCCGGCCCTGGAGTGCGGCCTTGCAGAACAGGAACGACGCCTTGACGTCCATCTCCCAGTTCGCCGAGAAGGCTTCCCAGCTCTGGTCCTGCACCGGCGCGGATGGAGCGAGCGCACCGGCACAGATCACCAGCACGTCCGGCTCGAGCGCGGCGAACACCGCATCGGGCGCGGTGTCCTGCGTGGCGTCGGCGGCAAGCGTCCTGACGCCTGGCCTCTCCCAGGAGAGTTCCTTCAAAGCGGCCGTGCCGCGGGCGACGGCGAGTACCGTCGCGCCCTCGCCGAGGGCGGCTTCGACGATCGAACGGCCGACACCCCGGCTGCCTCCGACCACGACGACATTCTGACCTTGCAACGATCCCATGGATCACCTCGCTTTTCCCGGCCCGGACGATTCCGGTACCTGTTGATCAGGACAGCGCGGACGAGGGGAAATCATCGGTGGGCCGAGAATTTATTTTAAGGGTGCTTATCCGCTCCGTCGCCGTCTTGGGCGAAGGAAGAGCGAAGTGACGCGCCGCAGGCCGCTCGTCGGAGGCGGCGCTGAAGAAGTCGGCACCCATCGTCGAGTTCTGGGCGCCATAGAGATCACTCACCCGTCCAGCAGCGCCAGCTCCTCGGGCGCCAGGTGCCGCGCCGTGCCCTTGGCGAGGTCGCCGAGTTGCAGGCGGCCGATGGCGATGCGGATCAGGCGCTTGACCTCGATGCCGTGGGCGGCGAGCAGGCGGCGGATGTGGCGGTTGCGGCCTTCGTCGAGCACGATCTCCAGCCACGCGGTGCGGCCGCCGCTGCGCAACAGAGCGATCGAGTTGGTGGTCAGCGTCTCGCCGTCGACGGTCACGCCGGCGCGCAGCGCCTCCAGCATTGCCGTGTCCGGCACCGTACCGACCTGCACATGATAGGTCTTGGGCAGATGCGACGCCGGATCCAGCAGGCGGTTGGCAAAGCTTGTGTCGTTGGTCACCAGCAGCAGGCCTTCGCTGGCCTTGTCGAGGCGGCCGACGGGCGCGACGAAAGGCAGGTCGAGCCCTTCGAGGCAGGCATAGACGGTATCGCGCTGTTGCGGGTCGTCGCGAGTGGTGACCACCCCGCGCGGCTTGTTGAGCATCAGGTAGACCTTGCGCTCGGCAACGACTTGCTCGCCGTCGACGACGATGCGGTCTCGGCCGAGGTCGACACGCAGGGAGGCATCGCGCGCGACCTTGCCGCCGACGCGCACGCGGCCTTCCGCGATCAGCAGTTCGGCCTGAGTTCGCGAGCACAGGCCAAGCTTGGACAGGGCGCGGTTCAGGCTGACGCCAGGGGATTTGCCGGTGTTTAGTGGCCGTCGTGGTGTCATCTTGCTGTCGCCGGTTCGGCCGACTGATGGCATGGGCGACGCTGGCTTCGCAAGCAGTACCCGCCGCCGCGCTCTACGGCGCCCCCCCCTCTGTCCTGCCGGACATCTCCCCCCATTTGGGGGGAGATCGGCCTTAACCACGGGTTTCGCCGATTTGCGGCTTTGCAAGAAGAGAGCCGGCGATCAAGCTGCCAATCTCCCCACCCGTGGGGGAGATGTCCGGCAGGACAGAGGGGGGCGCCGTAGAACGCCATGGTTTTGACCGTTCCCTGCTTCAACACCCAGGTCGCGGCAGGCGTACCTCAGGCCGCGGCGGCCTCGCTGGCTATGCCGTTCAGCACGGCGAGGGCGTCGTCCGGTAACTCCAGTTCCGCCACTGCCAGGTTCTGCCGGAGATGGCCGACCGAGGACGTGCCGGGAATGAGCAGTATGTTGGGTGCGCGGCGCAGGAGCCAGGCGAGCGCCACCTGCATGGGCGTGGCACCGAGTTTTTGGGCGACACCGGCCAGCGTGTTCGACTGCAAGGGCGTGAAGCCGCCGAGCGGGAAGAACGGCACATAGGCGATGCCGGCCGCGCCGAGCGCGTCGATCAGCGCGTCGTCGTTTCGGTGCGCGATGTTGTAGAGGTTCTGCACGCAGGCGATCGGCACGATGCGGCGCGCCTCTTCGACCTGGGCAAGGGTGACGTTGCTCAGCCCGATATGCCTGACCAGGCCCTGCTGCCGCAGCTCGGCCAAAACCGAGATTTCTCCGGCGATCGAGCCTTCGGCCGGTTCATGCAGGCCATCGAAGCGGCGGAAATTCACCACGTCGAGCGCGTCGAGGCCGAGATTGCGCAAATTATCATGCACGGCCTGCCGGAGCTCTTCCGGCGCCTTGGCTGGAAGCCATGCGCCCTCGGCGTCGCGCCGGGCGCCGATCTTGGTGACGATGGTGAGGTTGGCGGGGTAGGGGTGCAGCGCCTCGCGGATGATCTGGTTGGTGACGTGCGGGCCATAGAAATCGCTGGTGTCGATGTGGTCGACGCCGCTCGCCACCGCCTCGCGCAGCACGGCAAGCGCGCCGTCGCGGTCCTTGGGCGGGCCGAACACGCCCGGTCCAGCCAGTTGCATGGCGCCGTAGCCGAGGCGCTTCACGGTGCGGTCGCCGAGCTTGAAGGTGCCGGCTTTGCTGATGTCGGTCATGGGTCTCATCTCCTTTGGATCGGCCAGATATAGACAATCCAAGCCTGAACGATAATGTGGTGCAATCGATACAGCCTGTGCGGAAAGGCGAACAATGGCAGCGGACCTCGGCGACCTCCAGGCATTCATGGCGGTGGCGCGCGCCGGCGGTTTTCGCGAGGCGGCGCGGGTAAGCGGCGTCAGCGCCTCCTCGCTCAGCGAGACGGTGCGGCGGCTGGAGACCGGGCTCGGCGTGCGCCTCCTCAACCGCACCACGCGCAGTGTGGCGCCCACGGAAGCCGGCGCGCGCCTGCTCGAACGGCTCGGCCCGGCGCTGGGCGAAGTCGAGGCCGCGCTTGACGTCGTCGACGGCTTTCGCGGCCGCCCGGCCGGCACGCTGCGGCTCAACGTGCCGGTGGTCGCAGCGAAACTGGTGCTGCCGCGCCTCTTGCCGCCTTTCCTCGCCGCCTATCCCGATATCAGGCTGGAAGTGACCGCCGAGGACAGTTTCGTCGACATACTGGCGAGCGGCTGCGATGCCGGCATCCGCTATGACGAGCGGCTGGAGCAGGACATGATCGCCGTGCCTATCGGCCCGCGCCGGCAGCGTTACGCCGCCGCCGCCGCGCCGGCCTATCTCGACCGGCGCGGCCGGCCCGCTCATCCGCGCGACCTGCTCGGCCACGCCTGCCTGCGCGGCCGCTTCGCCAGCGGGGTGACGCCGGCCTGGGAATTCGAACGCGACGGCGAGGTGGTGAGCGTCGACCCGACCGGCCCGCTGCTGGTCAGCACCGGCACTGCAATGGCCCTTGCTCTGGAGGTGGCGGTCGCCGGCGGCGGCATCGTCTCGCTGTTCGAGGACTGGCTGCGCCCCTATTTCGACGACGGCCGGCTGGAGCCGGTGCTGGAGCCCTGGTGGCAGGAATTTTCCGGCCCGTTCCTCTACTATCCCGGCCGCCGCCTCATCCCCGCGCCGCTGCGGGCGTTCATCGATTTCATCGGTGGGATGCGGTGGTGAGGCTTGGGTGGGCGCGGAAATCGGGCTGGTGCTTGGCCTGTCACGGAGCTGTCATGTTCTGCGGATAGCTATGAATCCATAAATCTGGATAAATCGATTCATGGACAAGGCAGCGGCACTGCTTGCGCTCTCTTCACTCGGTCAGGAGACAAGGCTGGAGGTGTTCCGGTTGTTGATCCGGGCCGGGGCCGAAGGTCTGCCGGCCGGCGAAATCGCCACGCGACTGGGCGCGGTGCAAAACACCATGTCGGTGCATTTAAAAATCCTCGGCCTCGCCGGCCTGGTCCATTCCGAACGCGAAGGGCGCAGCATTCGCTATGCGGCTGACATGAGCGGATTTCGCGATCTTCTGGCCTATCTGATGGAGGACTGCTGCGACGGCGCGCCGGAGCTATGCCAGCCGATCATCCAGGCGGTTACATGCAAATGCTAGATGGCGCCGCCAGCGAGAACGCCGGTCGCCCGGGCGGCGTCGCCTTCGATCTTCCACGCCGCCTCGCGGCCGAAGCGCTCGGCACCGCCATGCTGGTTGCCACGGTGATCGGCTCGGGCATCATGGCGGATCGGCTGACCGCAGACGTCGCGCTTTCGCTGCTCGGCAATACCATTCCAACGGGCGCCATCCTGGTGGTGTTGATCACCACGCTGGGGCCGGTTTCCGGCGGCCATTTCAACCCGGCCGTGACATTCGTTTTCGGGCTGCGGCGCGAAATCGGATGGCTTGCGGCGCTGGGCTACGTCGCCGCGCAGATTGTTGGCGGCATCGTCGGCACGCTGGTCGCGCATGCCATGTTCGAGCTGCCATTGGTGGAGATCTCGGCAACGGTGCGAAGCGGGCAGGGGCAGTGGATCGCCGAGCTGGTCGCAACCTTCGGCCTGGTCTTCGTCATCCTTGCCGGCTTGCGTTTCCGTGGCGACGCCGTCCCCTGGCTGGTCGGTCTCTACATCACCGCCGCCTACTGGTTCACCGCTTCGACCTCGTTCGCCAATCCGGCCGTCGCCATCGCCCGCGCCTTCTCGAATACGTTTGCCGGAATCCGGCCATTCGATGTTCCGGCCTTCATAGGTGCGGAGCTGGTGGGCGCGCTGCTCGCCCTGACGTTCGCCGGCTGGCTGCTCGCGGAACCCAAAGCCGTCACCCAAGGGAGGGCATCGCAATGACAATTACCATCTATCACAACCCGGCTTGCGGCACTTCGCGCAACACGCTGGCGATCATCCGCCAGTCCGGCGAAGAGCCGGAGGTGATCGAATATCTGAAGACGCCGCCTTCGCGCGACAGACTGATCGAATTGATCGCGGCGATGGAGATGAGGCCACGCGACCTGCTGCGCGAGAAGGGCACGCCTTACGCGGAACTCGGCCTTGGCGATCCCAAGTGGAGCGACGACGAGATCCTCGACTTCATGCTGGCGCATCCGATCCTGATCAACCGACCGATCGTGGTGACGCCGCTCGGCGTCGTCCTGGCCCGACCGTCCGAAAAGGTGCTCGACATCCTCCCAAACCCGGACATTGGTCCGTTCATCAAGGAGGATGGCGAGGTTGTCATCGACGCCACCGGCAAACGGGTCGTTTGAGCATTATTTCGATATTTGTCGAAATATGGCTTGACGGCATTGTTCCCCGGTCTATGTTATTTCCATGAAACTCGAACAAGCGGCCAAACAGCTCGAAGCGCTCGGCAATCCGACGCGGCTGAACCTCTATCGCATTCTGGTCAGGGCCGATGAGGCGGGCAGGCCGGTCGGCACCTTGCAGGAGAGCCTGGGCATCGCCGCTTCGACGCTCTCGCATCATCTGCACCGTCTGATCCTGACCGGGCTTGTCAGCCAGGAGCGGCAGGCGACGACGCTGATCTGTCGCGCCAACTATCCGGTCATGAACGATCTGCTCGGCTTTTTGGCGGACGAGTGCTGCGCTGATGCGGCTTGCAACCCCTCAGCGGACATCGCCGCGGCATAATTTTTTGTTGTTATTTCGATAATACCAGAAGGATAGAAAGTATGATCATGCGAGACGATCTACCGATAGCGGTCATCGGCGGCGGTCCGGTTGGCCTGGCGGCGGCCGTCCATCTGCTGGCGCGAGGCCTGCCGGTGAAGCTCTACGAAGCCGGCGACGGCGTTGCGGCCAGCCTTCGGGACTGGGGCCATGTCCGGGTGTTCACGCCGTGGCGTTACTGCGTCGACCAGACTGCTGGAAAGCTGCTCGAAAGCCATGGCTGGCAGATGCCGGAGGCCGAGGCATTCCCGACTGCGGATGACCTAGTGGCAGTCTATCTCGAACCGCTCGCCAGGCTTCCGGAAATCTCGCCTTCGATCGAAACCAACGCCCGTGTCGTCGCCATATCGCGCTGGGGCGCCGACAAGATGCGGAGCAGGGGGCGCGCGGCGCGGCCATTCATGCTGGTGGTCGAAACCGCCAATGGCATCAGGCGCGACAGTGCCAGTGCCGTCATCGATGCCTCGGGCACATGGCTGACGCCCAACCCGCTCGGTGCCGGCGGTGTGAAAGCTGAGGGCGAGGCGGAATTCGCCGATCGGATAGCCTATGGCATTCCCGATATTCGCGGCCGCGACCGTGCGCTTTATGCCGGCCGCACCACCTTGGTCGTTGGTTCGGGGCATTCGGCCGCAAACGCCTTGCTCGATCTCGCCCGATTGGCTGCTGTCGAGCCCGGCACGGCTTTCACCTGGGCAACACGCGGAACCGATCTCGCGCGTCTCTATGGCGGCGGGGACGCCGACCAATTGCCGGCACGCGGCGAACTGGGCGCCGATATCCGCGACCTAGCCGAAAGCGGCCGGGTCGGGCTGGTCACAGGCTTCGCCACCACCGCCATCCGCGAGCAGCACGGCCGGCTGATGGTCGAGGGCCGGACCCAGGATGGTGTCCTGGAACTCGGCCCGTTCGACCGTATCGTCGCCGCGACCGGACAGCGGCCCGATCTTTCGCTGACCAGGGAGCTCAGGCTCGATCTCGATCCGTGGCTGGAAAGCGTCAAGGCGCTTGGGCCGCTCATCGATCCCAACGAGCATTCCTGCGGCGACGTGCCTCCGCACGGCCACCGCGAACTCAGCCACCCGGAGCCCGGTTTCTACACGGTCGGCATCAAGAGCTATGGCCGTGCGCCGACCTTCCTGCTGCTGACCGGCTACGAACAGGTCCGCTCCGTCGCGGCGGCAATTGCCGGCGACATGCCGGCGGCCGACACTGTCCAATTGGTGCTGCCCGAAACCGGCGTCTGCACGGTGCCGGCGGGTACCGCTTCGACGGGCTGTTGCGGCGGGCCGCCGCCGGCGGAAGTCGACGCCTGTTGCGTGGCTGACGCCGAGGCCAAGGCAGCCGGCAAAAAAAGTTGCGGTTGTGGATGCGCCAGCGAGATGGAAGCCGCCGAGTGAGCGACGATAAAATCCCCGCCGCCGCCATCTGGGTGCTCGGCGTCACCCAGATCATCGGCTATGGCACGCTGTACTACAGCTACAGCATACTGGCGCCGGCGGTCGCGGCGGAACTCGCCTGGTCGCAGCAATGGGTGTTCGCCGTGCTTTCGGTGTCGCTGCTGGCAAGCGCCGTTGTGGCGCCATTTGCCGGCAATCTGGCCGACAGGTTCGGGGCCGGGCGCCTGATGGTGCCTGGATCGCTGGCGGCGGCGGGCGCGTTGCTTCTCTGCGCGCTGGCGCCCGGGCGTATCGGCTTTGCCGTGGGCGTGCTGGCGATGGAACTCGCCTCCTGCTTCGTGCTTTACAGCACGGCCTTCGTCGCCATCGTGCAGCTCGGCGGCGGGCGCCGCGGCATCACCCATCTCACCTTGATCGCCGGCTTCGCCTCGACCCTGTTCTGGCCGCTGACGACGCTGCTGCACCACCATCTCGGCTGGCGCGAGGTGCTTGTAATATTCGCCGCGCTCAATGCGTTGGTCTGCCTGCCGATCCATTGGTGGCTGGCCCGGCTCCCCGGCCGTTCCGGCAAGGCGCTGGACAGGATCGTCCCGGCCACTGCCGGCGTTTCGATCCCCACCGCTAGCCGGCAGTGGTCGCCCCTGTTCATACTGGTGCTGGCAGGCTTTGCCATCGAGGGTTTCATCCTGTCGGCCATCCTTGTGCAGATGGTGCCTTTGCTCGCCATGGTCGGCCTGGGTGGGGCTTCCGTGCTGGTCGCGAGCCTGTTTGGCCCTTCGCAGGTGGCGAGCCGCCTGGTCAACATGCTGTTCGGCCGCGGTCTGTCGCAGACGTGGCTGGCGCTCGGCGCGACCGCCGCGCTGGCCGGTGGCCTTGCGGTGCTGCTGCTCACGACGCCGTCGGTTGCCGGCGCCATGCTGTTTGCCGTGCTCTTCGGTTTTGGCTCCGGCCTGATGAGCATCGTCGGCGGAACGCTGCCGCTCGAATTGTTCGGCCATGCACGCTATGGATCCTATGTCGGCTGGATCACGGCGGCGCGCCAGTTCAGTTCCGCCTTCGCCCCGTTCGGCCTGACCTTGATGATCGCCGGCCTCGGCGTCCAGCCGGCTTTGTGGCTCAACGTCATGGTCGGGCTGTTCGGCATCGCAACCTTCGGCGCCATCGCGCTGATCGGCGGGCGCAAGCCTCAAAGAAGCGGCTCGGCCGACGCCGCGGCGCCGGGCGCGGCGATGGCCTCGCCCCCGCCTTGGCGGTGATTGGGGCCGTGACCGCTCCTCCCGCGCCGATCATCAAGAACCATCGCCATCGATGCCGAGCCGTCGACAGTCTGGCGTGTGCTGACGACGCCTCGGATGATCGCAATGGATGTCCGACGAGGAATTGACCGTCAGCCTCGACGACGGGCATGTCGGCGAGGCAGTCGTGATGCGCGGTTTCATCGCTGGGGGGCCGGCTTTTGCCCATCGAAACGCCTCGCCAGGTCGCGAATGCGGTCGGCGACCGCGCTGTCGACCGGATTGTAGACGGTCAGGCTCAGATCCGGGCGGCCGTCGACGGCGAACCCTGAATACTCCAGTTCGATATCGCCGAGTACCGGGTGCTTGAGGCGCTTTGTGCCGTCGCCATGGCTGAGCACGTCGTTTTCGCGCCACAGGGCGGCGAATTCGGGGCTGACGCTGCACAGCTCGTCGACGAGTTCGCGTACCTCGGACACCGCGCCGGCGCGTGCCGCATCGGCCCGGAACGCGCCCACCACAAAGCGGGCCAGACTTTCCCAGTCGTGCTGCTTTTCGCGGATGGCCGGGCTGCGGAACATGAAGCGCAGGATGTTGCGCTGGCCGGCCGGCAAGGCGCTGTAATCGGTCAGCACGACCTGCGCGGCGCCGTTCCAGGCAACGACGTCCCAGGTGGCGGTCCTGACAATAGCCGGGCTTGCATCGAGCGTGTCGATGAGGCGCTGCAGCCGGGGGCTGACGCCTTCCACGCCGATGTAGCGGACCTCGGGCGGGCGTCCGAGCCCCAGCATGAAAAGATGCTCGCGCTCGGCCTCGGTCAGCATCAGCCCCTTGGCGATGCGGTTCAGCACGTCGGCAGAAGGCGCACCGCCACGGCCCTGTTCCAGCCATGTGTACCATGTCGGACTGATGTTGGCGCGCTGGGCGACCTCTTCGCGGCGCAGCCCCGGCGTGCGCCGGCGGCCGGAGAAGCCGAACGAGGCCGGATCGAGCCGTGTGCGACGGTCTTTCAGGAAGGCAGCGAGCGTGCCGGCTGAGTTTGTGGGCATCCTGTTAGCCATTATATCCTGTTGGCAATTATAATAGGATAAGATCACTACTTTAAGGGAATAATAGACCATCGATATTACGCATGCAACCGCAGGAGATTTTGCATGCGTATCTTCCTCACCGGCGCGACCGGTTTCATAGGCTCGGCGATCGTTCCCGAACTCATCCAGGCCGGCCATCAGGTGGTCGGCGTCACCCGCTCCGACGCGGGCGCAGAGGCGCTGGCCGCGGCCGGCGCCGAAGTGCATCGGGGAACGCTAGAGGATCCCGAGGGCTTGCGCGACGGCGCGGCGAAGGCGGACGCCGTGATCCACACCGCCTTCGACCACGATTTTTCCCGCTTTGCCGAGAACTGCGAAAAGGACAAGCGCGTCATCACCGCGCTCGGTGCGGCACTCGCCGGATCCGACCGGCCGCTGGTGATCACTTCCGGCGTCGGCGTGGGCAGCCCCGGACACGGCGAGCTTGCGAGCGAGGACGTCTTCAACGCCAGCCATCCCAATCCGCGCATCGCCTCGGAACTGGCCGGCAATGCCTTGCTGGAGGCCGGCGTCAACATCTCGGTGGTGCGCCTGCCGCAGGTCCACAATCCGGTCAAGCAGGGGCTCATCACGCTGCTCGTCGAAATCGCGCGCCAGAAAGGCGTCTCGGCCTATGTCGGCGAGGGCCGCAACCGCTATTCGGCGGGCCATCTCCTGGACGCGGCGCGGCTCTACCGGCTTGCGGTGGAAAAGCGTCAGCCGGGCGCGCGCTACCACGCGGTCGGCGAGGAGGGGGTCGAAGTGCGTGCCATCGCCGAGGCGCTTGGCCGGGGTCTGAAATTGCCGGTCGTCTCGATCGCGCCGGACAAGGCGGCGGAGCATTTCGGCTGGATGGCGATGTTCGCCCCGATGGATCTGCCGGCCTCCAGCGCGCTGACCCAGGCGCGGCTGGGCTGGCACCCGACCGGTCCGACGCTGATCGCCGATCTTGAGGCGATGCGATACGCCGATTGATGCAGGCACGAACCAGCCTCGATGAGGGGTGACGGCCAATTCGTCACCCCAAGCCGAGAAGATTGCCAGCTTCGAACGCCAGATGGTGGACGTCACTTCTGGCCTCGCCGCCCTTCGGCGACAGGTGACGTGCGGCTTCATACGGTGTCTCCAGTATGGGCTCAGGCGCGGTTCGAAGTCGTGCCGCGGCTGGAGAATGGAAGCCGGGCACCGCGGCCCGGCCATATTCCGACAATTCCGATCATTGGCCCAGCTGTTATATCGATGTTGCACAAATGGTTGACCCTGGGTTAGCATCCCAGCGCAGGCGCCGATGGGAGGATCTTTTACAGCGGCGACCGGCTGGAGCGGCATGCGCTGTCTCGCGCAAGGAGGATGCTCCAACACTTTGAACCGACGCATGGTTCTTCCTGAAACCGATCCCCGGTTTCCGGGGTCGTGCGTTCTTGTGGAGGAGGAACCCATGAACAGACGTGAATTCCTGCTGTCGTCCGCCGCCTTCGGCGCCATGATGGTTGCCGCGCCCTCGGCGTTTGCCCAGGACAAGCTCACCATCCTTGGCTCGGTGCCCAGTCTCGGCTTTCCGTTCTTCGTGCACATGCTGAACGAGATCAAGGCCGAGGCGCAGACGCAGGGCGTCAACCTGACCGAAAGCGACGGCCAGAACTCGGCGACCAAGCAGACCGCCGACATCGAGGCGGCCCTGGTGCAGAAGGTCAACGCCATCGTCATCTCGCCGCTCGACGTCAACGCGCTGGCCCCAGCGATCGAGGAAGCAGTCAAGGCGGGCGTTCCCGTGGTGACGATCGATCGCCGCGTCGACGGTGTCGAAGGCATCCTGGCCCATGTCGGCGCCGACAACGTCAAGGGCGGCGAGGCGGAAGCCAGCGCCGTGGTGGCGGCGTTTCCCAATGGCGCCAAGCTGTTCCATCTGCAGGGCCAGCCGGGCGCCGGGCCGGCGATCGACCGCAACAAGGGCGTGCACAACGTGCTCGATCCGCTGAAGGACAAGTATCAGATCGTCTTCGAGCAGACCGCCAACTTCGCCCGCGCCGAGGCGCTGTCCGTGACCGAGGCCGGCCTTGCCGCCAACGGCAAGCCGGACGCCATCATCTGCGCCAATGACGACATGGCGCTGGGCGCCATGGAGGCTTGTGCCGCGCGCAACTTCGCCGACGTCAAGATCTACGGCTTCGACGCGCTGCCGGAAGCGCTGGTCGCGGTCCGCGACGGCAAGCTCGCCGGCACGGTCGAACAGTTCCCCGGCCAGCAGTCGCGCACCGCGGTGCAGATCGCGGTCGCCTACGCCAAGGACAAGACCGAGCCGAAGGAGAAGCTGGTGCTGTTGACGCCGATCGTCATCGGCAAGGACAATCTCGACAAGGCCGAGAGGCTGAACGAGACGAAGTAGGCTGATTGGAAAGGCCGGCGGGGCAGCGCCCCCCTCTGTCCTGCCGGACATCTCCCCCTCCAGGGGGGAGATTGCCTGGTTCTCAGCTTTCGCCAATCTCCGACGTTGCAGGAAGCGTGCGCCATCAACACAGCCGATCTCCCCCCTTGAGGGGGAGATGGCCGGCAGGCCAGAGGGGGGCGTTCACGCGCTGACGAGGCCAGCATGAACCGCACCCAGGGAGCAACTCTTGCCAGCTGAAGCCACACCCGTCCTGCTTTCCGTCGAGGGCCTGACCAAGCATTTCGCGGGCGTTACGGCGCTCAGCGATGTCTCGCTCGACATCCGCCCCGGCGAGATCCTCGGCCTGCTCGGCGAAAACGGCGCCGGCAAATCGACGCTGCTGAAGATACTCTCCGGCGTCATGCCGCCGTCCGGCGGGCACATCACCTTCGACGGCGCCGACTACCAGCCGGCGAGCCCGCAGGATGCCAAGCGGCTCGGCATCGTCACCATCTACCAGGAGCTCAGCCTGATCCCGACGCTGACGGTGGCGGAGAACATTTTCATCGGCCGCGCGCCGACCGGGCCGCTCGGGCTGGTCAGCTGGCGCAGGATGGAGGAAGCCTCCCGCGCGATCGTCGCCCGCGTCGGCCTCTCCATCGACCCGATGACGCCGGTCTCGGCGCTGTCCGTGGCCGAACAGCAACTGGTGGAGATTGCCCGGGCGTTGTCGCTGGAAAGCCGTCTGATCATCATGGACGAGCCGACCTCGGCGCTGACCGAGACCGAGGTGCAGCGGCTGCTGTCGATCATGGACCGGCTGCGCAGGGACAAGGTCGCCATCATGTTCGTGACCCACCGGCTGGAGGAGGCCTCCGCCATTTGCGACCGCATGACGGTGCTGCGCGACGGCAGGCTGGCCGGACACCTCGAGCGCGACGACGGACGACCGATCCAGTTGCCGAAAATCATCGAGAAGATGGTCGGCCGCGCCGCGTCCGAGCTCTATGCGCGGCCGGCGCAGCGCGCGGTCGCCGGCGATGTCGTGCTGTCGGTGCGCGGCCTGCGGACCGTGCGCGACCCCGAGGCGCCGCACGCGATCGTGCTCGACGGCGTCGACATCGACCTCAAGGCGGGCGAAATCCTCGGCGTCGCCGGCCTCGTCGGCTCCGGCCGCACGGAGCTGGCGCGTGCCATTTTCGGCGCCGATCGCATCGCGGCGGGCACCATCACGCTCGACGGCAAGGCAATTGCGCCGGGCTCACCCGCCGACGCCATCGCGCTCGGCATCGGGCTGGTGCCCGAGGACCGCAAGCACCAGGCGATCTTTGCGGCATTGGGGATCCTGCCGAATTTCTCCGTCGCATCGCTGGGCACGTTCAGCAACGGCTTCGGTTTCATGGCCGAGCGGCGCGAGCGCGATGCGCTGTCGGGTTTTCGGAAAATGCTGTCGATCCGCATGGCCTCGGCCGAGCAGGCGATCGAGGGCCTGTCGGGCGGCAATCAGCAGAAGGTGATCCTGGCGCGCTGGCTGGCACGCGATCCGAAGGTGCTGATCGTCGACGAGCCGACGCGCGGCGTCGATGTCGGCGCCAAGACGGAAGTGCACCAGATCCTGGTGCAATTGGCGGCGCGCGGCATCGCGGTGATGATGATCTCGTCCGAACTGCCCGAGGTGCTGGCGGTGTCGGACCGGATCGTGACCATGCGCAGGGGGCGCATCACCGGGCAGATGCCGGGCGTCAAGGCAAACGAGGAAAGATTGATGGAACTGATGGCGCTCGACAGGCAGGATGCGAAGGGGCAGGCACGATGAGCATCGCCGAAGAACGGAATCAGCGCGGCAGCGCCACGGTCGCGCGGTTGTTGATGAGTTTCGGACCGCTGCTGTTCCTGGCGGCGCTGGTCGTCGTCTTCACCGTGCTGAAGCCGAGCTTCATCGACCCGATCAATTTGTTCAACATCACGCGGCAGATCTCGATCACCGGCCTGATCGCGCTCGGCATGACCTTCGTCATCCTCACAGCCGGCATCGACCTTTCGGTCGGCTCGCTGCTCGCCTTCTGCGGCATGGTCGCCGCCGTCGTCGCCAAGGGCGGCACCGCCAACACGCTGTCGCTGTCGACGTCGGGAACACAGGGCTATGGCTGGTTCGCGGCTCTCCTGGCCGCCGTCGTGGTGGGAGCGGCGGCCGGCGGCGTGCAGGGGCTTGCCATTACCCGGCTGAAAGTGCCGCCCTTCGTCGTCACGCTGGGCGGGCTGACGGTGTTTCGCGGGCTGACGCTGACCATCTCCAATGGCGGCCCGATCTCGGGCTTCGACGCCTCGATGCGCTGGTTCGGCACCGGGCTGATCGGGCCGGTGCCGGTGCCGGCGATCATCTTCGCGGTGGCCGCCATCCTGTGCCACATCGTGCTGCGCTACACCCGCTACGGCCGCGCCGTCTATGCCGTCGGCGGCAATGCCGAGGCGGCCCGGCTGTCGGGCCTGCGCGTCGACCGCATCCTCATCTCGGTCTATGTCATCGTCGGCTTCTTCGCCGGGCTCGCCGCCTTCGTGCTGTCGGCCAGGCTCAACTCCTCGGAAGCGGTCGCAGGCATCGGCTATGAGCTGACAGTCATCTCGGCCGTCGTCATCGGCGGCACCTCGCTGTTCGGCGGCATCGGCTCTGTCGGCGGCACGGTGGTGGGCGCGGCGTTGATCGGCGTGCTGCAGAACGGGCTGCAGTTCAACAACGTCTCCTCCTACACGCAAAGCATCGTCATCGGCCTGATCCTGATCCTGGCGGTGGCGTTCGACCGGTGGCTGAAGTCGCGGGTGCGACGGTGAGGGCCAAAGGGGACGGTCAGCGCTCGTCGCCCCCTCTGTCCTGCCGGACATCTCCCCCCTCAAGGGGGAAATTGGATGTCATGACTGCCTTCGCCAATTTTCAACGTTGAAGAAGAAGCGGTGAAGACAAAGCTGCCAATCTCCCCCCTGGAGGGGGAGATGTCCGGCAGGACAGAGGGGGGCGCCTCGCTCTGCCTTGGCAGGAGAACCCGCCCCATTTTCTTGCAAAACCATCGTGCCTTGCTACAAAGCTTTGGGCGGGTGGCGTCGTGAGAGAACCTCATGGTCGCCGATATCATCAGACCGATCACCTTGAGCTTTTCGCTGCTGCTGCGGTTTTGGCCGCAACTCGTGACGCTGGTGCTAGCCGGCGTTCTGGCCGGCGACATCCTCCTGCGGCTGGCCGCCAAGGTAGCGCTCGCCAATCATTTCGCCGGGCTGGCGATGCTGACGCTGGTGGCATTGGCGCAACTGGTGGTGACGGTGGCGATGTTCCATCTGCTGCGCCCCGGCCTGCCCCATGTGCTGGCCGCGCAGCGTGGCGCGGAAAAGGCCGCTGTCGCCGAAGGGGAGGGAACCGCCGACCGGCGCGGCTCGCGGCTGGTGCGGATGATCACCATCGCACTGTTGCCCTTCTTCGCTTATTACGCGGCATGGGGGTTTCTGGGCGACATCGTGCGGCAATATTCGCGCGCCTCGCTCGACCAGGCCGCTTTCGGCCAGAGCGGCAATGTGCTGGACGTCCTGGATTCGCGCTGGCTGCTGATCTCGGTGACGGTATCCTGGCTGATCCGCCGGTTGGCCAAGTTCATGCAGACGAAAACGGGAGCCGCCTGGTTCTGGCAGATCGTGGTGGTGATCTGCGAGACCAACTGGATCTTCGTCGGTCTCTACGTGATCAGCCGCTGGAAGGACAGCGCCCTGCAATGGCTGATGAGCCGCAATTTCTGGTCGGTTCTGCAGGCGTCGGCCGATGGGCTGGCGAGCCCGGTGCCGGCCGCGATGGCCGCGCCCATGGTGCCGGTCGAGATCACTTCGGTCGCGCCCTCGACAATCGTCAACCTGTTCTTCTACATGCTTTTGCCGCTGATCTGGCTGGTCATGGCTGCGCTGATCTACGGCTACGACGTGCGCGACGACGCCGCCCTGATGCGCGTGCACGGCCGGCTGGAACGCGTCGGCAAGCGCTATGCCGGCCTGCCGAAATTCCTGCGCGATTTCGTCGAGCATTTCGTCGAGGGCTACCGCTCGCGCTATCTGCCGATCGCCAACGGCGTGCGGCTGACGGTTAGCTCCAGCCTGGTGTTGCTGTGCACGCTCGTCGTCGGCTACCGCCTGCTCGACTGGGGTGCGGCCTGGCTGTGGCTGGGTACGACGCGGCTGATCGGCCCGCACGAGCTGGACGTCTGGCAGGTCATCTCGCACGGGGTGACGCTGCTGTTCGGCAGCCCGTTCCAGGATTCCTCCACCGGCATCCTGATCGAGCCGCTGCGGGTCTGCTTTCTCGCCGCCGTGCTGGAGACGGCGTTTTCGCTTTCGAAGGACGCGCGGACGGGTGAGGCGGTCGATCGTTCCCGGTAGCGAGCGGCAAGAGATCGTAGGGGTCGTCGTCGCGCCTTGCCATGTCCATGCGATGGGGCGAAAGTGGCATCATTCCCGACGTCTGCTAAAACAGACCGCCTGTTTGCATCCGCAAGATCGAAGAGAATTCCATGGCTTACTTCTTCCGCCGTCGAAGTGAGGCAATGACCTTCGGCCTGCCTGTGGTCTGCTGCGCGCTGGCGTTGATACTGCAATCGAACGTAGAGCCGATCGAAAATTACCGAACGGCGGTCGTGTTGATCGTCGCCGGCATATCGATCGTTCTTACCCTGGCAACCGTCTTCGCCGCGTTGCGACACGCGGAAGCGATAGCCCGGCGTGTCGGAGAGCCGTACGGCACCTTGGTTCTTACCTTGGCTGTAACGACGATCGAAGTGTCGATCATCGTTTCGATGATGCGACATGGCGCCAACAATCCGACTTTGGCGCGAGAGTCCGTGTTCTCCACTGTGATGATCGTCTGCACTGGCATCGTGGGCCTGTGCCTGACACTCGGCGGGTGGCGGCACCGCCACCAAGACATCCGAAGGCAGGGGACAAGTTCCTTTCTCTCGGTGTTGACCGCGATCACGGTGCTGACGATGGTGCTCCCGAACTACACGCTTGCCACCAGCCCCGGGACATTTTCTCCCACGCAACTGGCTTTCGTCGCGCTGTTATCGCTCTTGCTCTACGGCAGTTTCGTTTTCGCCCAGAGCTACAGCCAGAAAGAGGACTTCCTGGAGGTGCAGGTCCGCGAAAGCGCCCCGGAAAGCCATTCTCCGCAAGTTCACGGCGTGGCGACGCATTTCGTCTTCCTGCTTTTGGGACTTGTCGGGATCGTATTGCTGACGGAACGGGTCGCGGCTGGCGTCGAAGATGGCCTTGCCTATCTGCAGATCCCGCAATCGGATGCGATCGTCGGGGCGATGATTGCGTTCGTCGTGCTGCTCCCCGAGGCGATCTCCGCAATCAAGGCATCGTGGGGGAATGAGCTCCAGAGAGCATTGAACGTCGCTTTGGGCTCGGCGTGCGCGACCATCGGACTGACGATCCCGGCGGTGGCGGTGGCCAGCCTCATCACGGGAGAATCCCTCAACCTCGGTCTCGGTCCGAGCGACGTGATATTGCTGGTTCTGGCCCTTGCCGTGAGTGTCGTGAGTTTCAGTACCGGACGCACGACGGTTCTCACCGGACTTGCTCACCTCGTCGTCTTTGTCGCTTACGTTCTGTTGATCGCCGTGCCGTGACTCCGGGCTGCCGGGGCTGTCGCTATTTCGGCGGCCGCTGAAACCGCAGGTACCACGGTCGCTCGCTTCCCAGCCCGACGGCCGGGCGGATGGTCTTGATGGCATCCTCGGGCACGATGAAAGTGTCGCCGATGGTGATGACGTCGCCCTTCTTTGCGCCGGAGAAAATTGCCGAGGTGCAGTTCATCACGCCATCCGGCAGGCTGACGCCGGAGATGAAATCCGGCAGCCAGCGGCGCCCCGTGGCGTCGGTCAACATCAGCTTGCAGCCCAGCCACAGCCTTTGCAGATCGGGGTCGCCGATGGTCACGGAGAAGGTGGCGATGACGGCGAAGGCGCGGTCGGGCAGGCGGCCGGCCTTGCCGCCGCGCAGATCCGCCAGCCGCCAGTCGCTGCCGCCGAACGGCGCGGAGCGGCCAAAGTCGACGTCGCGCGCGACGAGGTCTTCGCCGTGCAGCCATTCGCGCACGCTGTCATAGCTGGTCTCGGCCAGCGTTAGCGGCAGGAGGATGGCGAGCGCGGCCAGGCTGCGCCTTCGCCATTTTTTCTCTGCCTGCCGGTCGGCGGCTGGTTTCCCATCGGTCGAAATCGCGGTCATGTCTTGCCCGGCGGGGCGTCGAGGTCATATTGCGGCAGCACTTCCGCCGGCTGGCCGTCGTCGCCAAGGCTCGCATCGAGGCTGATGCGCGCCTGGGCGTCGAGCGGGGCGAACTGCCGCGCGGCGACCAGCAGCGTGGCACCACCGATCTGGTCCGCAGGCACCTCGAACACGAACAGGCCGCGCCTCTCCAGGCCCGGATCGACGGCATGCGGCGGCATGTCCTGGCGATAACCGAGCCGTTCGGTCTGCCGGTAGCGCAATCCGGCCGGGCCTTGCCAGGTGCCGTCCGCGACCGTGGCGGAGGCGCTGGTGGCGGTGAGACTGGTCGTCACCACCGCCCACAGGCCGCTTGTCGTCAACAGCTTCGTCCGACCGAACTGACTGGTCTTCAGCGCGCGGGCAAAGACGACCTTGTCCAAACGGACACCGAAGCTGCGCGCCCGCACCATGTCATGCATGGCGCCGCCGACCGGGATCGGCGCGGTCAAATCGGCATAATGCGGCTTCGACACCTGCATGCCGTAGCTCAGCGCCACGGTGGCGACGAGGATCAGGAGATTGCCTATCGCCCGGGTTCTCATGAGCCGGTTCCCACGTCGGCGACCGGCAAGGTGACGGTGCCAAGCCGATAGGGATTGAACCAGCCGGGCGCGCCATAAAGGTTATCGCGCGGCTTGAATATCTCGGCGGTGACGACGAAGCCGATGGCTGCGGGAATTTTCGCGTCGCCGGCAAGCGGCCAGACATAGGCCATGCGCTCGGTCATACCGGGATGCAGTTCCGGCGTCAGCGTCGAATCCCGGGTCAGCGCTATCATCGGCGGGCCTTCGGGCACAGCGAGCCCTTCCGGCCTGAAGACATTGAAGTAGGCCTTGTCGGATTGAGCGGTGCGGTTGGTCAGGTCGGCCTCCAGCACCAACGCCTTCTGGCCCGGTTTCAGCGGCACGCCATGAACGTCGGCGTGGCTGACATAGGCGCGGATTGGCTTGATCCTCCAGCGCCCGGCATCGACGGCTACGTCAAGCGGCAATTGCGGCGGAGCGTGCGCGGGCAGGGCGCCGAAGGCGCCCATCAGGCCGGCGACGAACAGCGCGGCGATGCTTCCCGCGCCGGCCGTTATCCAGGTCTGAACTCTTGAGCGGGCAGTCTCGAACATTCTTCAGATATGCACGTCGAACAATCAGCCACCCCGCGCGCAATCTAGGAAGAAAAAGCGGCGATTGGAACCCTCGACCGGCTGGTCCAGGCTTGCCCGTCTCACGCTGCCTCGAGTGCCCACAGAAGGTGGCCGTAACGGCGGAAGAAACGCGCCTGGAGCCGCTGCTGCTTGGCCCTGACGAGATCGGGCAGCCGCCGCTCCTGGCGCCAGCGCGGCATATTGCGCCAGCAGGCGATGAAGCGGGCGGTGTCCTCGAGGGCTTCTTCGGTCGATAGCGCGGGCCCGATCGCAACCAGGAACATCGCTTCCGAATGCTTCAATTCGTCGATGACAGCCTTGCGCCGGAAATGATCCTGGCGGGCGTGGGCGATGCCGCTGTGGCGGATTGCCTCGAAAGCCAGGAGCAAAGCAGGGCTGTCGCCGGTATAACCACAGGCACGGGCAAAATCGGCGGTGTCCATCTTTGCTCCCGGGTCCGACGCGGCGGGACCGCGCTCGGCTGGCATTTGCGAGTGCATATAAGCATAACTCAAATAATAGCAAAAGGGAAACTTTTGCGGAAGTTTGAAAACTGCGACTCGACTCCCGCGTCAAAACGCAGGAATATGGGAACAAAGCAGGAACAAGAATGCGGAGGGGCAATGGCACTGCCAGGCAAGGAACCGGTGATCGCGCAGGTCGCGTCGATATCGGTCGAGTGCGCCGATTGCGGCCGTAACAGATGGTGGCGGCCCGATCAGCTGAAGCGGTTCGGAGTGACGGGCAACACGCCGCTGGCGGCGCTGTCGGGGCGCATCGTCTGCTCGGCCTGCCGCGCCGACGGGCTGCCGGGCGCGACTGTCCAGATCCGGGCGGCGTTCATCGACGAACGCCAGCGCGTGCGCAGCGAAGCCCGGATACTGAGCGACCGCGAGGTGCCGCTGGAGGGAACGAGGCGGGCGTGAATTTTTTGGAGGGGCGGGCTGGCGCCGATTCTATCTTCTCCCGCGAACAGGGGGAGAATGCAGAGGCGCCCCGCCGCCCTAATACCCCAGCAATTCCTTGAGCGGGATGACGCGCCAGACGTGATTTATGGCGTAGCGGTTGAAGGTCAGCGTTTTCGGCGGATTGTACTGTTCGACGACCAGCTCGGCGGCGGTGCGCTTGACCAGTTTCTTGATGAAGGCCTTGCCGTTGCGCTCGTTCTGTTCCGGGAACATCTCGATCACCACATGGTCGCCGGGCACCGCATCGCGGCCGCCGCAGTAGATCATGTCGCCCGGTTCGTAGCGCGGCACCATGGAATCGCTGAGCACATGCAGCGCGAACACCTTGGTGAGGTTGCGGATGCCGGGCGGTCGCTGGACATAGGCGGCCGGCTCGCCGTTCAGGGTGAAGTCGCCGTCGTCGCCGCCGACCGCGGCGCCCAGCACCGGAATGTCCGCCGGCCCGGCGGGCAGCGGGCCGGCGTCGGTGACGATCTCGGCATCGGCCACAGGGCCGGCATTGTCGAGGAACACGACCTCGCCCCTGCCGAGCGCGACCGGGTCGATGCGCAGGAAGGCGGCGGTCTTCAGCAGGTTCTCGGTCTTGGGCAGATTGCGGCCGGTTTCCCAATTGCCGACGGCGGCGACATCGGTGTCGTTGTGCTCGGCAATGTGGCGCATGACCAGGCCGCGCTGCTTGCGCGCCTGGCGGATCGCCGCCCCGATCTTCATCGACAGTTCCGTTTTGGCCATGGCGCCATGTGAGCGATGAAAGCTGGCCTCGTCCATGAAAGAATAGCTTGCATAAATTTTAAAGTTATGCTTATATACGGGCATGCAGATCCTATCCAGCTTTGACGGCGCCGTGGCGCCGGCCCCGCCCGAGGCACGCTTGATCGCCTCGATGCCCTTGGCGGCCTTAACCCGCCTTGACCGTCCCCTTTCGTCCCGGCCGTCCTCCTCCCCGGCCGGGGTGAAGCCCGAGGCCCGGTGCTTTCAAGCATCGGGCCCGGGTCCGGCCCGCCCGTCAGGGGCGACCGGAACGGCCGGAGCCGCCGCTCCCTTCGGCTCCGGCCCTCTATTGGCCAGGCATGGCGCTGGCCCGCGGATTCGGGTCCATCCGGCCGGCGGTGCGCCGGCGGGCAGAATCCTCCTCCTGTCCGACTTGATGGCGGGCAGGGCGGTTCGCGCCTCTGACAGGAAACCGGCCGAGGCGCGGTTTTTGCGCCTCGTCGCCCGGCGATCAGCCCGGCCCAGCTGACCCGGGCTCCGGCCGGCTCGCGAAAACCACATGAACCCCGGAAACACGGCCCGGTGGGCCGGGCTGGCGCTTACCCGACGGTGCGCGGCCGAAAGCGGAACTTGGATGGAGGCTAAGAGATGACAAACCACACCGATGCCGAATTGGAGGAGATCGCCCGCCGGTTGCAGGACGGGCATTCCGCCCCCAAGGTCGCGGCAGCGTTCGGCGCGTTGCAGGGTGGTGCCCGGCCGAGGCGCGAGCCGCTGTCGGTCCGGCTGCCGCCGCGCCTGTATGTGGAAGGCGTGGTCATCGCCGACGGCGAACCCTATCGCTTGGAGGTGCCCGCGTCGCGACGTCGGCCTCTCGGCCGCCAGCCGCATGGCGTGGCGATGCGCTTCATCGACTGCCTGTTCGACCGCTGCCGCGCGCCGCTCGACCTGGTACTGCAAGAAGACCCGGAAAACGACGTCCCGGGCGGGCGGCCGGGCGCCGAGATGCTGTGCTGCGGCATGCGCACCAGCGCCCCGAAAAGCTACTGCGCCTACCACAACGCCCGTTTCCGCAGCCGGGGTGAGCCTCCCTTATCCCCACGGGAGAAGGTGCCGGAGGGCGGATGAGGGGGCGCCGGCATGGCAGGCAAAGCTGAATGAGACAACAGGGATAAGCGATGAACCATCCCCGAGACGAAATCACCCGATCGCTATTTCGGCACTTGCCGGCCTTGTTTGGGCATGCGGCTTTGCACCGTTCTCGTCTCGAGCATCATCGCCGGGCCGCCCTCGGCAACCAGGATGCCGCATACCCGGGCGAAGCCGGTGAAGACCTTTATGGCGTCGGATTCCGAAATCTGCGCCGCGATGGCAGCGCTGCAGGCGTTGAGTGCGCTGCGGTAGACGTGACCGCGCCGTTCGACCGGCCAGCGCTGCAGGAAATCGGCCGCATCGCTGACGCTGGCGATCTCTTCGACATGGCCGTCCAGACGCACTTTCAGAGGCACTCCTGTTTTCATGGTACCCATGGCGTTCACCTCGATTGCGGCATTGCACGCGGCTCGAGACCAGGGATTCAGAAACGCGCAAGGTGGCCAGCCGGTTGCACCGCATCCGGGTCACGGCCCGGCGGCGGCGTCGAGCCAATCATGCGCGCGGCTTCTCGGCTTGGCAATCAATATGCCTTGTTGCCTTGCCGCCTTGGTGAAGGCTTCGAAGGCGATGCGCGGGCAGCAGCTGCCGTCGACCGCGAGCCGGACCAGTCGCGCGGCGCCGAGATAGGCAGGCGCGGTCTTGTCGGGCCATTGCTGGGCAAGGGCGGTCGCCGCCTCGGCCACCGAGCCGACCAGCATGGTCCTGTTGTCGCAAAAACGCAGGGTCACCGGCAAGAAGGCCGTCACGGCAACCTCCTCTTGTCATGGACGCGACACAACGCCGGAACCCGCCGCTGGTTCCATCGGAGGGGGGCGGCGAAGCTGGTGACGCTGTGACGATCTCGATGGGTCGGCGGAACAGCGCCCCCCCCCCCTCAATCCAAAACACTCAACAGAGGAGCCATCTCTTGCCCAGCAAAAGCAAAGCCGCCAGGCCTCAGGCGCCGAAACTGCCGAAAGGCGAGGCCGAGCAGGTGCGTATCCGCAGGGAAGTCGGCCATGATTTCGCGCTGAAGGACGACGAATTCGGCCGCAAGCGCCTGGTCTCCGGTACGCTGGAGGCACGGCGCGTCTACGAGGTGTCGAATGACGGCCACACCTCCACCGGCGGCATAGTCCGGTTGCGCGCGATCGACGCGCTTGTCGGCATCACCTCGCTGTCGCGCCAGCAGCGCGAGGCCGGCCAGCGCTACCGCCTGGATTTCCAGTCCAGCCAGCAGGCGAGCGTCAAGCCGATGCGCTGGAGCGAGCGCATCGACGATGGTCGCCTGGGCGGCGGTGTCGCCGACAACGTACTCGATGCCGGCCGCGCGCACGCCGCCGCCACCAAGGCGCTCGGACACTGGGAGGTGGCCGCCGTGGTCCAGAAAGTCTGCTGCGCGGACGGGTCGATAAAAAGCCTGGCCAGGGAGACGGGAGAGGACAGGGATGTCGTCACGAAGCTGTTGAAGGTCGGGCTGGATCTGCTGGCCGTGCATTATGGGATGATGCTGGGGAAGCGACCGAGGTGAGGCGGGCAGCGGGCCGGCCGGCGATGCCGGCCGGGTCCGTTTTACAGAATCACGTCATCGGCAGACGCGGATTTCCTCAACGATTCTGTGGTGATGGCGCCAGTGCCTGATCACTTCGATGTGGCAACGGTGGTACCGGTGGTAATAGCGCGGCCTGTAGCCGTTGTCATAGATGTTGTACCGGTAATGCGGGCGATAGACGTAATCATCGCCATAGTCGCCATAACCATTGTAATAGTCGTTGCCGTAATAGTCGTCAGCATAGCCGCCGATGCCGATGGTGATACCACTGCGGGCATCCGCGGGGGCGGTCACGGCCGCCGCCGAAGCAATGGCTATCACCGAGGCAAGCAGGAGCTTTTTCATGGCTACCTCCTCTTCAAGGTTAGGCTAATATAACCCCCGAGAGGCGGCTACGTTCCGCGGATTCGATATCGCAACGGCAAATCGACGAGATCGTGCCCGCTGGGCCGAGCTAAATATCGATGCCGTCTACGCTGCGAAACCTGGTCCCGATATGCCGCGCTGGGTATTGCGGCGCAGCCGGGCTGCCGCGTGCGACGTCCCGTGGACGCGGCAGGGAGCCCTCTATCGCTCCAATCATCTTCTCCCCGTGAACGGCTAGACCCCTAAAACAGCGCCTTTTCCAGCGGTCCCTCAAGCGTTTCGGCGAACGCCGTCGCCAGATGGTGGCGGTCGCGGAAGGCCAGTTTGCCGCCGATGAAGACGTGGCAGGCGGTGGGACCGCAGAAGCGGTCGGTGAGGTCGACATAGCGGGTATCAGGCACGCTGGTCACCACGGCGCGCTCGGCGGCGGCCGCGCCGTCGTTGGCGGCCTGCGCCCTTGGCGTGTCGCAGAGCGAGGGCGCCTCGCGCCACCACAGCGCGCGGGCAACGCAGGAATCGGCGAAGCTGTCGTTGATCGGCGTGTCGCGGATGACAGCCGTCTCGACCCCGGCCCGGCTGAAGGCCTGCAAGGTCGAGCGCAGGCCGGCCTGCCAGCGCGCGGTCTCGGCCCTGCGGCTGGCGGCGGGCAAGTCGCGGGTCAGGTTGCCGATCGAGAATTCCGATATCACCACAAGGCGCGGCTTGCGGGCGATGATGTCCGATATCGCCTGCTCGCGCCAGGCGTCGCATTCGGTGTAGTCGCGCTTCAGCACCGTGTTGAAGGTGGAGAGCCGCGAGGCGCGGCACGAGGATTTGAGATAGGTGACCACCTTGGCGTCGTTGCGCCGGGCGGCTTCGACCAGCGGCGTCGACCAGTGGTCGGCGTGCGAATCGCCGAACAGCACGACGGTGTGGGCGGCATCCGCCGGGCCGAACACGCAGGGCTTGGGCTTCACCGTGTGGAAATCAAGCAGGCAGTTCTTGTCGGTGGCGCGGGCGATGGAGGGTTGTTCGGCCGCCTCCTCGATGCCGCGCTGCTCGGGATCGATGTTGCGCGTGGCGAGATGCGCATTGGCATAGGCGACGGCCACGCCCGCGCCTGTCAGCGCCAGCGCGGGGGCCAGCGCCCTGGCGCCCGCCGTCAGCCATGCGCCGCGCCGCGCCGGGTTCTCGACGAGGTGATAGGTCAGCACCGACAACGCCAGCGCCAGAGCGGCGCAGCCAAGGCGCTGCGGGACGCTGAGGTCCGGCACCAGCATTCCGGCATAAACGATGACCGGCCAGTGCCAGAGATAGAGCGAATAGGAAAGCGCGCCGACCCATTGCAAGGGCGGCAACGAGAGCATCGCGCCGGGGCCAAAAGCCTGCCAGCGGGCCGGCCCGCCGGTGTGTTCGTCTGCTTGGCCATCGGTCTGCTCGCCCGCGCCGCCGAGCAGCACCAGCACCGTGCCGGCAACCGGCAGCAGCGCATACCAGCCGGGGAAGGGCAGGTCTTCGCTGAGCCAGAGATAGGCCGCCGCGATCAGCGCCAGGCCGAGCCAGCCCTGCGCCGCGCGCAGCCATGGACGCTGGCCCGGGAAGGCCGCCGGCACCAGCGTCGCCAGGCCGCCGGCGGCGAACTCCCAGGCGCGCAACGGCGAGAAGTAGAAGGCCCAGGCCGGCGAGAGGCTGGTCAGCCACAAGCAGGTGGCGAAGGAGGCGAGCCCGGCCACGCCGATCACCGCCACGGCCATGTGCCGGCCCGGGCGCAGCCAGGCGGCGAGCAGAAGCAACGCCGGCCAGGCGAGATAGAACTGCTCCTCGACAGAAAGCGACCAGAAATGGATGAACGGATTGCTGGCGGCGTCGGCGGCGAAATAGTCGAACGACCAGCGCAGCAGCCACAGATTGATGGCGTAGGCGCTGGCATACATGGCGCCGCGGGAATAGAGCGCCTGCTCCTGCGGCGCCAGGATGAAGTAGCCGGCGGCCAGCGTGGCCAGGATGACGAAAAGCGCGGCGGGCAGAAGGCGCCGGGCGCGCCGCGCATAGAAGCGCCAGAGGTCGAGCCGGCCGGTGTCGCCGATCTCGCGCATGAGGTGTGTGGTGATCAGCCAGCCCGAGATGACGAAGAAGATGTCGACGCCGGCAAAGCCGCCGGGCAGAGCGGTGAGGCCAAAATGATAGGCGACGACGCCGCCGACCGCCAGCGCGCGCAACCCTTGTATGTCCGGCCGGAACGATGCTGACACGACAACTCCTTCGTGCAAGCCAGCCCGTCGCCAGTGTCGGCCGAGCCGGCCGATATCGCAATGCAATAAATTTTTCGCAGTGCAACATGGCTGGAAAAAGGCGAAAGGAAATTGGTCGACTGGGCCGAGCTGGATGCTAGGCCGGCTGACAAGAGAGCGTCAGGCAGGGCATATCCAACCGCGCGGCACGCAAGCCGTCAAAACAACAGCCCCGCGAACGGGGCTGTCTCCTGGTCCGGGCGAGGGTGCGTTACTTGCTGCCGCCATTCGCCTTCACGTTGCTGCAGAATTCCGGGTGGCTGTTCGCGGCGTTGGCGTTCTTGGCCTCGTCCGCGCAAGCCGTCATCATCATCTTCTGGTCTTCCGGAGTGAGCGCCTTCCACGCCTTCGTGAACTCGTCACTGCCGCGCAGCGTCTTCATGCTGGAGTCGGTGTAGAAGGGCTGCATCTTGGCCGGGTCGTCGAGAGCCGATGTTCCCGAGGTCGACGTCGCGGCGGCGAGTGCCGACCCGGCAGCCATGGAAAGTGCCATGGCGGCTAAACAGGTCATCTTGATATTCATGACGGTATCCTTCCCTATCGTTTATGACCGTCGAAGAAACGATCAGCCATTTGAACGGGATCAAGACGGGGGAAGTTCCGCCTCACCATGCCGGTCATGTGGAGGCGGCAGAAAATAATCGGTTGGAGACCAGAAACTTTCTACGGGTTTCTTCGTTTGCTTGTGAAGCCTGCATGGGCGCGGGCCGCCGGTTTTTGTGCCGAGTTCGCTCAGCCGGTCTCGCCGGCCGTGAGTGTCGTCCCGATCTCCTGGAGATAAAACGCCTTGCTCGGCTGCAGATGGTCGACGCAAAGCTGCGCCAGCACCCAGTTGTCGCTGCGCTTCAATGCCTCGATCATCATCCAGTGATGCTGCCGCGAGACGTCGAGCTTTTCCCTGTCAGCGAGCGAATTGGCCCGTACCGGCAGGCTAAGGCGCATGTAGTGTTCGATCGAGGACACCAGATGGGCATTGCCGCAAGCCGAGAACATGGTGAGGTGGAAGCGGTCATTGGCCTCGTGGATGCCGCGCAGATAGCCGCTGTCGACATGGCCGCTGTAGATGCGGTGGATCTCCGTCAACTCCGCGATCAGCGCGTCGCTGGCCGGCAGGCGGATCATCAGCGCCGCCTGTCGTTGCAACATTTCGCGCACCTCGTAGATCTGGCGCACTTCCTCGGACGAGAGCCGGCGCACGGTGGCGCCCTTGTTGCGCTCGCGCGTGACGATGCCGAGTTTCTCCAACTGGTAGAGCGCCTGGCGGATGACGTGGCGCGAGACCGGAAAACGGGCCAGCAGCACGTCCTCGACCAGCCGTGTGCCGGGCACCAGCCGGCCGAAGATGATGTCCTCTTCCAGCGCATGCACGGTGTCGGCTTCCTTGCCGCCATAGTCGAACGTGTTGAGCATCGCGAACCTTGCTGTGCCCAAGCCAATTGTTGGCCTGGAGAGGCGTTCCTTTGCCTGCGGCCGCACTCTAACTCCTGTGCGCAAGGCTGGCCACAGGCTGATCGGGTGGAACGCAGCAAGGCCCGCCACCGACGCGAGCCGTGACGGGCCTCCCTGGAGTAAGCCGGGTTTGCCGTCGCCCGACCGCTTGTAAAACTTCGCCGCGGCGCGATCGTTCCACGTCTCTCTGCAGAACGCCGCGTGGCGCAAAGGTTCAAACGGAAGCCGCAGCACGGGCTGTCGGCACAATTCGCGGTAAACCGTAACGGCGCCGACCTGTCTGCGCCGCTGCATTCTCCGGCAGGCGTCGCGGCATGGATCCTAGGGTCTGCGCCGCGTCGCTGCGCTCCTTGCTTCGCCCTAGGATGACGACGGGAGAGACGTTTTCGACTAATCTCGAAGGTTGCCAAATACCATTGATGCCCAACTCCAACGATGCCCAACTCCAACGCCCACGATTAGCCTCAGGCCGCTCCACCAACGATCTCGGCCGCCGAGCACGCCGTGGCAGCGGGCCGACCGCCGCCGTCCTTCAGTTCTTGTCTACCGGCTTCGAGCGCATGCGCGCGACCGTCTCGCGTTCGGCGCGCTTGGAGCGGACCGGCGGCAGGCCCCGGTCGACCAAGTCCATATCCTCCAGCACCATGTCGCCCATGCGCTTGAAGGCGATGTCGAGTGCGCCGGCGCGGTGGGCGGAGCGCAGGAAGCCGGGCAAGACGCGAACCGGGTGGTCCTGCGCCAGCGGCTCTTCCGGGAAGACGTCGCTGGCGGCGACGATATGGCCGCTCTTCACCGCCGCCATAAGGGCGGGGAAATCGACGACGCCGGCGCGGCTGAGCAGGATGAAGGCGGCGCCCTTGCGCATCTTGGCGAAGGCATCGGCACCGAGAAACCCCTGGTTCTCGCTTGTCACCGAGGCGACGACGAAGACGAAGTCGCTAGCCGACAGCACTTCGTCCAGCGAGGCCGGCTCGACGCCGTTGTCGACGAGGATCGACGGCGGCAGCCATGGATCGAAGACTTTCGTGCGGGTACGGAAGCCCGTCAGCAGCCGGTTCAGCGCGCGGCCGAGATCGCCGAAGCCGACGATGCCGACATCGGCGCCCGAAAGCAGCCGCGCAGACTGATTGCCATCGCCGCCCCACAGTTCCTCACCCTTTCGGAAGGCGAGGTCGGCATCGACGATGTCGCGGGCGAGGTTGAGCGCCAGAGCAAGACCGAGCTCGGCCACCGGCTCGGCGAACACCAGCCCGGTGGTGACGACATGGATGCCACGCGAAAACAGCGTTTCGTACGGCATGTTGTTGAGCAAATTGGTCTCGACGTTGAAGACGCAGCGCAGCGCTTTCATCGTCTCCAGCGTTTCCGGCGTGATCGGCGGCTGGCCGACGATGTAGCGGGCCTGCGCCAGCACATCGGCCGGCAGTTCGGCGACGCCCTCGGGCGTCGTCTCGACGATGCGATACTTCGCCCTGAAGCGCGCCAGCTGGGGCGGCGTGAAGATGAGGTCGAGCGTGCGTGGTTGCGGCGCGCTGATGACCAGCGGCAAGACGCTGTTTGACATGGCGGATTCCTCCCGGCGCGATCTCATCGCGGAATCGGAGCAATGTACCCCGTATCGAGCGATTTTTAACCGCGAAAATCGACTTACGCGTGGAGAGGCCGCTTTTGTTTCCAGCGCGGTGCGATCGCCGAGCCGTCGATGAATTCGAGGCCGCCGGCCTCGTTGAGCGTATGCAGCTTGCGGCCGCCCCATAGCGTGCCCGGCGTCAAAATGCTTTCGACGACCTGCTCCATGCCGTTCAAATCAAGGTGGGCAATGCGTGCGATGCCGAGCGCCGCGCCATAGCTCCTGCGGCAGTCCTGCACGGGGCGCAGCAATGCGTCGCCGCGTTTCACCACGCGCCCCGCCGGCCGCGCCGAGGCGATGTCGACCAGCACGGGATTCTTGGGATGCGGCGTCCAGGGGCCGCGAAAATCCGGCGCCGACCACAGATGCAGCGCGTCGGAAAAGGCGCCGCCACCGTCACGCACGGTGGCGAACATCCACCAGCGGCCGCCATGCTCGACCAAGGTGGCGTCGCTGGCGACGATATCGGACAGAAGCGTGGCTTCCTTGACCCACCCGCCGGGGAAGGCAGTGGCGCGGTAGAGATCGACCGTCCCGTTGGCGCAGCTTTCCGGCACCATCCAGACTTCGCCGTCTCGCTCGAAGACGAAGGGATAGGAGAGATGGTAGGGCAGGTCCAGCACCGGCTCCGGGCGCCCGAGCGGTCCGGCCGGACCGAACGGCACGGCCGAGATGATGGCCCTGCCGAGCCGGTGGATATAATCCTCGACGAACAGCGTCACCTGGCCTTGGTACAGGATCGGGAACGGATCGGCGTAGAAGCGGCTGCCGTCATCCGGCAGCAGCTTCCAGCCCTCGGCCGGGTGCGCGCGCAGCTCGAACAGATCGCGGCCGTTGGTTTCGCGCCAGCCGACCTGCCAGTGCGGGGCATTGTAGCAGAGATGATAGATCTTCTGGACGATGCGCCGCGCGAGCGCCTTGGCTCCCCTGACGCCAAGGCTGGCGGTCGAGGGCATGGGCGGCTGGACGTTGGCTCGCGCCGGTTCCGGCAGGGCGGGCAGGGCGGCGGGCGCGGTACCCGCCACCGCCGCCACGATCAGGCTCGCCGTGCGCGCCAGTATGTCCTGGAACGAAGCGACGGCAACGCCGCCATATTCGGTTCCCAACCGCCCCTCGGCGATAACGGCCCCATTCTCCTCGATGCGGGCAAGCGGCGTCTGGCCGTCGAGGACCAGCGCCAGCAGGGCCGCTTCGCCGGCGGCGCCGCCATAGGTGATGCGCCAGACGCGCGCTCCTTCCCGTTGCACGTCGCCGCAGAGGTCGAGCACCAGATCGGCTGAGGCAGGCGGCTGCGTGCGGTAGGGGGCGAGAGCCGAAAGCGGCACGCGCTCGGCCAGCCCTTTGGCGGGCAGGCCATGTATGGCCCTTTCAAGCTGGAACAGCGCCTCGGCGCCACGCGGGATGCCGCCTTGCGCCGGCCGGGCGTCGACCGAGACCTCGACATGCGCGAGCGCGGCAAGGCGTTGCAGCAGCACAAGGTGAAAAGCGCGCAGGCACTCGCCGTCCAGGCGCAGGTTCAGCTGCATCTCGCGGTCCCTGCCTGTTGGTCCCCGGCGTCCTCAAGCTGTTGCCTCATCTGCGTCCGTGCCTCCTGCTCGCTGCGGTTCTAGCCGGCAGATGCTTGATAATGTGCTCACAGGGTCAAATCGTCCGAACGGGCCAGAACAGCCACACCAGCCAAACGGCGGCGGCCAACCAGATTGCGGCTATCGCCGCCATGCCCCAACGGCTTGTCGGCTTGTCTTCGCGGCGGATCGCTTCTTGCCGAAACTCCTCCATCAGCGGTGCGGGAATGAGCTTCACGGCAAGCAGGATGCCAAGCGGCACGATGATGATGTCGTCGAGATATCCGAGTACCGGGATGAAGTCCGGTATCAGGTCGATCGGACTAAGGGCATAGGCGGCGACCATGCCCGCGGCGGCCTTGGCATACCAAGGGACGCGCGGGTCACGTGCCGCTATCCAGAGTGCCACCACGTCCCGCTTGATGCCGCGAGCCCAGGCCCTGAGGGACGACAGGCGGGTCATCGCCTGTTTTCGCCCGTTTCGGCCGTCCTTGTCCATCGTCCCATGGGCCGCCGCGCCGGCGCCCACCGCCCGGCCGCCGCGATTTGGCGACATGAGGTTGTGATGGAAGTGGAAGGGATAACCCACTCGGCGTGCGACATGATTCAGCCCTCGTGCCTACGAGCATGCAACTTCCCGGCTACCGCAGCCCGCGCGGGCGCGCCGCAATCGCCCAGGTGCATTTCCAGGCAAACTCCGTGCCAAAAAATGGAAAGAGCTCTCAACATAATTAACAGTGTTTTAACAGTTGAAGAATAGCTAGGTCAAAACTGCGATTTCATCTTGCAGGCAGTGTTGTCGGAGCGGCCTTTGCAATCATCCCTGCTCTCGTTGCCGCAACAACACGCTCCGGAGGTGGTGCAATACGCCCCGGAAGTGGTGCCGACGGCGTCCTATGCGCCCTCGACCGTCGAGCTGGGCGACCTGAAGCGCATATTGGTGCGCCGCCGTTTCGTGATCTTCGCCACCACCGCGGTGCTGGCGCTTGCGGCGTTGCTCTACGGGCTGCTTACGCCGGCGCTCTACAGCTCGGTGGCGGAAATCATCATCGATCCGCAGGACCTGCAGGTGGTCAGCAACGACGTCAATCCGAGCCGCGTCCCGCCTGACGGCGGCATCACCCAGGTGGAGAGCCAGGTCAGCGTCGTCCAGTCCACGGGCGTACTGCTCAGGGCCATCGCTTCGACCAACCTGACCGAGGATCCGGAATTCAACGGGCAGGGCCTGCTGGGGCGTCTACTCGGCGGAGTGCTGGGCTCGGAGTCGACCGAAACCGACAAGACCGCCAAGACGCTCGATGCGTTGCGCGGGCGCTTGGCGGTAAAGCGGGCCGACAAGGTGCTGGTCATCGACGTGATCATCACCGCCAAGAGCGCCGCCAAGGCGGCGATGCTGGCCAATGCGATCGCGCAAGCCTATCTGGCCGACCAGGCGAGCGCGCGCGCGCAAGCCGCTACGGACGCCTCGAAGTCGATCACCGCGCGGCTGGACGAACAGCGCAAGCGCGTCCAGCAGGCTGAAAACGCCGTCGAAGCCTACAAGTCCGCCAACAACATGGTGATGACCGCGGGCAATCTGGTCAGCGACCAGGAACTCACCGAGATCAACACGCAACTGTCCGCGGCGCAGAGCCGTACCGCGGCGCTGAAGGCACAGGTGGACCAGCTGCGCAGGTCGGGCGGCGCACCGGACGCGACCTCGGAAGCGATGCGCTCGTCGGTGATCTCGAGCCTGCGGGCGCAGGAGGCGACGCTTGTCGACCATGTCTCGCAGCTCGGCACGGAAATGGGCCCACGCCATCCCTCGATGATCGCCGCGCAGCAGCAACTTCGTGACACGCGCCAGCTCATCGCGCGTGAACTCGGCCGCATCGCCACCGCCGCCGAGACCGACTACGAACGGGCGCTGGCCAACCAGCAGGCACTGGAGGCCAAGGTCGCGGGCATGAAGAGCAAGTCGCTCGACACAGACCAGGCCTCGGTACGACTGCGCGAATTGCAACGTGATCTCGAAGCGGTCCGCTCCGTCTACGCCACCTATCTGCAGAGGGCTCAGGAGACACGCGAGCAGATCAATGTCGACAGCACCAATGCGCGTGTCATCTCCAATGCCATGCCCGCCCTGAAGAAGAGCTGGCCACCCCTGTCGCTGCTCCTGTTCGGCGCGATTTTCGGCGGGCTGGGGCTCGGCACCGGCCTGGCGCTGATCGCCGAATATTTGTCCCCGACGGTGCTTTCAAGCGCGCAGATGCAGTCGGCGATCGATGCGCCGGTGTTGGGCGTGCTGCCGGCGAAAGCGGGCAGCCGCCGGCGCTGGTGGCCTTTCGCCCGTGCGGTCGTTCCGACCAGCCAGAAGATGGATGCCGTCGCCGGGCTGGCGCTCAGGCGCATATCCTCCTCCAGCCGGCGTCCGCCGAACTGGCCGCTGGTGCCGTCGATCCTGGTGACGTCGCCGCCCGACGACGCGGCACAGCGCGGCAAGGTGGCAAGGCTACTGGCCAATGCCGCAGCCGCCAGGGGCAGCCGCGTCCTGTTCGTCGACACCAATGCCGGCAGCGGCCAGAAGGAGCCGCAGCCCGGCCTGCTCGACGTGCTGCGCGGCGAATACACATTCGAGGCGCTCAGCCAGTATGCGGCTGGCAGCAATGTCGCGCTTCTGGGCAGCGGCCGGCCAAAGGCGGTCTTCCAGGAGGCGCAAGGCGTCTATTTCGCGCAGCATATGCTGGCCCAGGCGAGCCGCAATTTCGACCTCGTCATTGTCGATGGCGGCGCGCTGGTCGACAACCTCAACGCCTCGCCGCTGGTCGCCATGGCGGACGAGATCGTGCTGGTCGCCACGTTGAACTCGACGCCGATGCGTGATGTCGCGGCCACCTCGCAGGCCATCTCGGTCATGGGACGGTTGCCGACCGGCGCCTTGCTGGTCGACGAGGCGGCCTGACATGGCCGCCGTCCGGCCCGCCAACCCGGCAGCCGGCTGGGCCGCGCCGGGTCAAGCCGCCGCAGCATCCCGCGCCGGCGATTCCGTCGACTGGGTGACCCGCTTCGGGCTGGTCATCATGGTGGCTGTGCTGTTCGCCGTTTCCGGCGGCATGCTGTGGCTGGTGGGCTACAATTACGACGGCCTGCTCGGCAGTCCGGCCACCAAGATCCATCCGTCGACCTATCTCCTGGTGCTGGTGTTTGCGTGGCGCTCATGCACGTTCGGCAATCCCGTCGGCTATATGATGGCGGTCGCTGACCGGCGGCCTGCCAGCGCTCTGATGGCGGCCATCTCGATCGTGCTCCTGGTGGTGGTCGTCGTCAGGCAACGCCCAGGCATGGCGGGCATGGTCGATACGTTCGTGGCGGCGGCGCTGCTGGTGCTGATGCTGGCCGAGGACGACGAACGGACCTTCGCGCGGCTGCAGACGGTCGTTCACGCGGTGATGTCGGCGAATGCGCTGCTGGCGCTGTTGGAGTTCGCGACCAAGACGCTGGTGTTTCCCTACCGGCTCGACGGCGAGGTTTTCACCGACCTGCGCTCCACCGCGCTTCAGGGCCATCCGCTGGCCAATGCCACGATCACCGCGGTCTATGTGCTGGCGCTGCTCTCCGGCTCACGGTCGCTGTCGATGCCGGTGCGGCTTGGGCTGATCGGCCTGCAAACCGCGGCGCTGGTCTCCTTCGGCGGACGCTCGGCGATGATGACGACGCTCGTGCTCGGCGGCATCTATCTGCTTTTCAGGGGCGTGGCCTATCTGCGGCGTGGATGCGTCAGCGTGCTGGGTGCGGCCCTTGCGGTCTTGCTCGCCACGCTGCTGCCGGTGGCGGTCGCCGCTCTCTTTTCCTACGGCTTCTTCGACGCGCTGCTGGAACGCTTCGTGTCCGACAGCGGCAGCGCCAATGCCCGCGTCGAAATGTTCGAACTCTTCAAGAATCTGGGATTGCCCGACCTGATCGTGGGGCCCGATATCGATCTGATCGAAACCCTGCGCCGCATCAACGGCCTGGAACAAGGCATCGAGAACCCGATCATCCGCATGGTGCTCTATCAGGGCGCCTTCTTTACCCTGCTGATGCTGTTCGGCTTCGCACTGTTCATGCACGAGGTGGCACGCCGCTGCCATCCCGGCATCTGGCTGCCCATGCTGGGCTGGCTGATCCTGCTCAACACCTCCGAAAGCCTCGCCTCCAAGACGACTCTGCTGACCAAATTCGTGGTGCTGGCGCTGGTGCTGTACCGGCCGGCGCGGGCAGTGGCGCGGCAACGGATGCAAGTGGCGCGCGCATAGCACTGATCCAGAGGGACCGCCGGCCGAAGGCGTCTATTCCGGCATCTCCAGCCCGAGCGCGTTGACGATTGCGGGGTCCAGCGCATGCGTGGTGTCGTCGATCATGCCCATGCCGTCGAACAGATTCCAGAACGTCCAGGGAAAGCCGGAGGCCTCGGCGCTCTGCCTGACGTCGGCGATGTAGCGCGCGCGGTCCGGATTGGGCGCGGCGACGTAGCGGGCGTCGGTGCGCAGCGCACCGAACTCGCCCATGATTATGCGTTCCGGCGCGATGCCATGCGCATCCCCCCAGTCACGAACCTGGCGAATGTATTTGTCGACGAACCAGCGGTCGGGCTGGGCGTCGAAATAGACCTTCAGTACGCGCTTGGTTTCCGCGTAGGCGGCTTTCTTGGCCGCCTTGGAGATTTCGGTATCCCCGGCCATGCGTGCCCTGACGGACGCCAGCGTCGCATCGAGGGAACCGGCGGAAGCCGGCCATGGCACATTGTTGAGCGAGCGATAGACGGGTTCGCGCATCCAGGGGGCACCTTGATGGCTGAACAAATAAGGCTCGTAGAAGTGGAAGGTGAACAGGATCGGCGCGAAGCGCGAAAGCGGCGCCGGATCGAGCGCGGCGAGCCCGCTCACCATCGAGCCGCAGCCGCCGGTGACGACCAGCGGCAAGGTTGCGTTCGATCTCCTGGCCGCGGTCAGAAGCGCTGCCTGGACCTGCGACCAGACTTCTGAACCGCAGGCCTGCGATGGCTCGTTGACCGGCTCCAGTGCCACCATGCCTGATGTAAACCGCTCCAGCCTGCCGGCGAGCTCGCCGACCAGTCCGCAATAGAGGTCGAAGGCCGGTGCGGCGATGCTGGAGATCATGCGGTCGGGATTCCAGTAATGGGTTGCTGCATTGGCCTGCACGTTGACGATGATAGCTAGATCCGCGTCGAGGGCTGCCGCCACGGCAGCGTCGAGCATGTCCAGCAATTGGCCGCGCGTGGCGGCATCGGCGGCCAGGAAAGGCCCGGGATCGACTGGCAGCCGGATGAAATCGAGCCCCGTGGAGCGTAGCCGACGGAGGTCATCAAATGTCGGCACCGGCCGATCGGACTGGAATGGCGGCCAATCATAATCGGTGCGCGGCGCCGGGAATTCGCGCGTCAGCGAGAACCAAGGCCAGGCATTGACACCGCGGCGGAAGCGCCATCCGCCATTAGCGGAAAAGGCGGGCGATACGGCCGGAAGGGAGCCAAGCATCGTCGCGGTGGGCACCGCGGCTGTCGACAGCGCTGCCTTGAGAAGCCGCCGTCGGGACCAGCCGGTCATACGGAACCGGGCGACGGGTGGTCGATCGCTGCCGGCTCGGCGGTGGTGACACCGAGAAGCCGATAGGCTTCCTTTTCGTAGGCAAGCAGGACGTCTTCCCAACGAAAGGCTTCGCGAGCCCGCGTCCTGGCCGCATCGCCGCAGGCTTCGACCAGCGCGTCATCATCCAGCGCCTGCTGCATCCGCGCCGCGCAACTCTGCCTGTCGGAAAAATAGATGGCGGCGGCGCCCGCGGTCCACCTGTTATAGGGATTGTCGTGCGCGATCACCATGTTGCCGGCGGCCAGCGCCTCGACCAGCGAGGGATTGGTGCCGCCGACCGTGTGGCCATGCAGATACGCGCGGGCATGATACCGGAGTGCTTTGACGGTCGCCTGGTCGTAAATGGCGCCTGGCAGCACCACCGATCCGTTCGCTGCCTTGCGGACGGCGACGTGGTAGGGGATTTCATCGGAAAGCGTGCCCAGCACCACCAGCTTCATGTCGCGCTCGCGGCTGCAGAAGGCCTCGACGATCGGCAGGATGTTGTTGTCGGGCTCGATGCGGGCGATCGAGATCAGGTATTTTCCGGGCTCCAACCCGAGCGCCCGCACCGGCCCTTCCGGCGCCGACGTCACCGGATCGGCGCCATAGGCGATGGTGGCGATGGCGCTGCGCGGCCGGCGCGTCGCCAGATGATCCGCGATGACGGGATGATCCGCGACCAGGCGATGCGAGGCCCAGGCGCCGATCCATTCGTTGAGCCAGAACCATGTGCGCGCCGCCAGGCCCCATTTCGGGCGGCGCCACTCGATGCCGTCCATATTGGTAATGACCTTGCGCCGCATCAACCTGAGCCAGATCAGGAACACTGCGCCATTGTAGCCAAGCACGAGACAGAGGCCCGGCCGCCGGGCGGCGTCGCGCACGCATTGCCAGTCGAATTCCAGTGTCGCGCGCGGGCCTTTCGAGGCCACCTGAACGTGAATGAGGTCAATGCCGCGCCAGGTGTCGCTGCGCACCCTCTGATCGACCCGCTCGACCTCCTCCTGGCAGTAGACGCCGACTTTCCAGCCGCGCTCGACCAGGAAAAGCGCCAGCTTCTCGGCAAAGGTCTCGAAGCCGCCATGGGCCGCCGGGATGCCGCGCGTTCCCAGGATCAGGATGGAAGGCCTTTCCGGTTTCATGGCCGTTGACGCTTTCAGGTCCGCTCGACTGCAATGCGAGGTTGCTTCATCTCAAAACCGCAACGTTGCGTGCACGTCAGGCTCGATCCCCGCCACCATTGCACCGGGATGTAAAATATTTCTTCCAAACGCCGGGTCTGTTTCACCATCGGTCAACTATCCCAGCGTAGGTGTATCGAAAAGAGGCACTGACCGGGTCTGGCGACCGGTAGACGAAGAAATCAGGCCCGGCATGATCCTTGCTCATGGCTTCTTTGCGCCGGAACTGGCGGATAGCGTGCAGCATTGATGTTGACCCGGGTTCCAACTTCCATCTCATGACCGTACCGGCAAACCAATGAAGTCCAGGGCGACTTGATGCCACCGATCGCTGATACCGTCAGGCAGCGGGATCGCCAAACCGCCCTGGCAGAAAGATGCATGTGAAGATGCGGATTGCGTGCGTGCATCAGGGCTATGAACTCTATGGCTCCGATCGGAGCTTCGCGGAAAGCGTCGCCGCATTGCGCGCCGCGTTTCCGTCCGCCGACATCGAAGTGGTCTTGCCGCGCAGCGGGCCGATCGTGCAGATCCTCGAACCGCATGCGAGCCGCATCGTCTTCGAACCGCTGTGGGTGTTGCGCCGCCAGGCCATTCTGCGCCTCGCAACCGTCGAGATGGCGCGGCTGCCGGTGGCGGTGTGGCGGGCATGGCGACGCCTGCGCGACCGCGACCTCGTTTATGTCAACACCTCGATCGTCGCCGACTACGCACTTGCCGCGCGCCTCCTCCCACATAAAGCGGTGCTGCACATCCATGAAATTCCCGAGGGCGCGATGCGCAGCGTGCTCGTCGGCCTGATGCGCTGGAGCCATGCCGACCTCATCTTCAATTCGCGCGCCACCCGCGCCGCGTTCGGCGATCCCAAATCCGCGCGCTCCCATGTCGTCTATAACGGCGTTGCCGGTCCGGCGGCGGCCGAACCGACGACCTATGACGGCAAGCGTCCGCTGCGGGTGCTGCTGCTTGGCCGCGTCAACAGGATCAAGGGCCAGGAGGTGCTGCTGGAGGCGATCGCCGCGATGCCGGCGGAGTTGCGCTCGAGGGTCGAGCTGCGGCTGGTCGGCGGCGCCTTCGAAAGCCCCGAGCGCGAGCGCGCCCTGGCCGAACTGGTCGAGAGCATGGGCCTCGCGGCGCAGGTCAGCGTGTTGCCCTTCGTGCCGGATCCCTCGGCGCATTACCGCTGGGCCGATATCGTCGCCGTGCCGTCGCGGCGTCCAGAATCGCTTGGCCGCGTCGCCATCGAGGCGATGGCCTATGGCCGCCCGCCGCTGGTGTCGGCGATCGGCGGGCTGGTCGAGGTTGTGAGCGACGGCGAGACCGGGTGGCATGTTCCGCCCGGCGACCCCGCCGCCCTTGGCGAGAAATTGCGCGAGATCATGCTGCGGCCAGACAGCTGGCGCGGTTTTGCCGCCGCCGGGCGCACGCGCTACGAAGCGATCTTCAGCGAGCCGGTCGCGGCGGCGGCGATCGCCGCGATCGCCGCCGACAAGCTGAAAGCGACCATGGCGAGGCCCGGCAGGCGGGCAACCGCCCGTCAGGCGGAGACCCGGCCGTGAAATTCCCGGTCCATCTGATGCGGCGCCTCGTGCTGATGATCGGCGGGGAGGCGATGCAGAGCGGCTTTCACTTTGCCCTCAATATCGCGTTGCTGCACCTGCTGTCGGCACAAGGCTACGGTCTCTTCGCCATCGGCATGGTGATGGGCGGCGTCGGCCTGTCCTACATCCGGTCGCTCACCGCCGTGCCCGCCTCGATATGGATGGGCAAGAGCACCAACAGCGCCGGCGTCGATGCCCATGACGTGGCCTTCGGGTCGGCGGCGCTGGTGGTGGCGCTGCTGATGGCCGTCGGCACGGCGATCCTGATGCATCTGCTGGGCGATCCGAGCGGCATCGCCGCTGGCGGCTTCGTCGGCGCATGGTCGCTGCGCAGCCATATGCGCACGGCATTCTTCGCGCGCCGCCAGCAGGTGGTCGTGTCCATCAGCGACGCCGCTTTTACAATCGTCGGCACTGTCCTGACCGGGCTGGCGATCTGGTTGACCCAGGATGCGCTGCAGACCGTGTTCTATGCACTGGCCGCCGCCAATCTATTCGGCATTGCCGTTCTGGCCCGGCTGGCGCGCCGCACGCTTCGCATCAGCTTCCGCCTGCCGACACGCCGCCGCTACACCAGGCTCTGGCCGCAGCTGCGCTGGTCGGCGTTCAGCGCGACCACAACCAACATCCAGGGCCAATGCCTGGCCCTGCTGGTCGCGGGCATTGCCGGACCCGCTGCTTACGCACCGCTGGCGGCGGTCCTCGTGCTGTTTGCCCCGTTGCGCATCATCACCCTTGCTCTCTTCAACATGACGCAGCCGGAACTGGCGAAGCTGATGCGCAACAACGAAACAAGCCGTGTCTGGGCGCAGGCGAAGATCTGGTCGCTGGTCATGGGGCTCGGCGGCCTCGTCTATGGATGCGCCATCCTGTTCGTCTTGCCGATGATAAAATCCCAGGCTCTCCAGGATGCCTCGGTCGGGTTCATCGGGCTTTTCGTGATGGCGAATTTTATCCCTGTCATGCTTTATGTCATGCCCCGCATCGTCCTTGAGATCCTCGGCGATTTCCGGACCGTCGCGTTCATCACGATGGGTGGCGCGGTCGTTGGGCTGGCGCTGATCGCGATACTGCTGGCAATCGCGTCTCCGCGGTGGTCGCTGCTGGGTTCCGCGGTCTCCGAGATCTTCGTGCTCGTGGCCTCGTGGTATTTCGCGCATCACCGCATATGGAACGTCGAGCACCCGGACGAGCAGCGCGACAGCTGGTTGGGCTCGTGGCGGCGGGCGGTTCCGTTCGCAGCGGCGAAACGATAGGTGCGGGATGTCGCGGGCCAGGCGTTACGGGTTGCCACGGTGACCGGTTTGCCCGGCGGTCAGGTCTCCCATTCTGTCGGCGTCGCCGCGAGCGGCGCTTACACGGCGCGATTGCACACAAGCCTTGAAAGCGCCAGGCCATTCTGGCTTCGCTGCCAGACGGAAGGCGTGTGCACCGCGCACCAGGCCTATGCATGGGTCGAGGGAATCGCAAAGCGGCTGATGCCCCAAGGTGCCGAACTGCTCGTCGTCGAGGTGAGGGACGCCGCCACGGACGAGCCCGTCATGCTGCTGCCGCTGATGCGGCGCCGGGCTTTCGGCCACACGGTCATCGAATGGCTGAGCTGCGGCGTCTGCGATTACTCGGCGCCGCTGCTTGCGGACAGGCAGGAATGGTCCAGGCAAAGTGCTGAGGCTGCGTGGGCGGCTGTGCGCACCGCGCTGCCGCCGGCCGACCGCATCCACATCGCCGGCATTCCACGCCAGATATGCGGCATCGACAATCCGCTTGCCTTGCTCTCGGCAGCGCGCAATTCCTACCAGATCACCTCCGGTCTGGCCATGCACGGCGAACCCGAGACGCTTATCAAGCGGATCTGCAAGCCGTCCTTCGCCAAGGCCTTCCACAGGCACTGCCGCAGTTTTCAGCAGATTGGCCGCCTCGATCTGGTCGAGGCCGATACGCCGGCGCTGATGGAGGAACTTTTCGACACGCTGCTCGAACTCAGGCTGAAGCGCTTTCGCGACCTTGGGCGTTTCGACCTGCTGACGCGGGCGCCGGTCGTCGGTTTCTATCGCTACGCTGCGCTCCAAGGCCTGTCCGACGGGTCGGTGCGGCTGTTCGGGCTGCGCGTCGGCGAAGCCTGGCTCGCGGTCATTTACGTGCTGGTCAGGAAAGGCACGCTTCATGGCCTCCTGCTCGGGATCGACCAGAATGCGGTCAACAACGCTTCACCGGGCCTGACGACGTTCGGCAAGCTGATGATGTGGGGGCGCGAGCATGGGTTCGACTATTTCGACCTGTCGGTCGGCAGCCAGGGCTACAAGGAACATATCGGAGCCGCGAGTTCGGTGCTGGCCGAGCTGTGCGAGGCGATGACGCTGCGGGGCAGGGGCGCCAACGCCTGTATTTCGCTACGCGGCCGGACCGAGCTTTTCGTGCGCTCCAGGCCGCGGCTGCTCAAGGCCGGCCAAGGCTTCATGCGCCGCCTGCGGCGGTTGAAGTCGTGAGGGGTGGCTTGCGATGCGAAAATTGACAGGACAGCGCGTCTCCGTCATCCTTGAGCCCAGTCGCCAGGCTGCGGGAACGGCCGCGTTGCGTGTCAGGGCGACAGAGGGCAGCGTCATGGTCAGTCCCGTCATAGGCCAGAATTCCAAGCGCGCCGCGGTGCGCAAGGCGCTCGACCGCCACAAGGTCTACATCACCGCGCAGGGTTTTTCGGACGGCGCCTACCGGGCCCGCGTGCTGGTCGACGGCGAGGCCTATTGGGTCGACGAATTCCGGCTCGCCCAGCTACAGCAGGGCCTGTCGCCGGACGACCTCGAGCTGACGCCCGCGACCGACGATTGAGATTCAGGAAGAGCACGGCCAACCACAACGTGTGCGGAGGAACGAGGCGCTTCTTACTTGCTGCCGTGCGCTGCGATCCTTGACATGCCAGCCCCTTCCAAGCTCAAAACCTATCGCGCCAAGCGCGAATTCACCAAGACGCCGGAGCCCGCCGGCGGGCTGGTCGCCGGCGGCGGCAACCGCTTCGTCGTCCACAAGCATCACGCCACGGCAGATCACTACGATCTGCGCCTGCAGGTCGGCGATGTCCTGAAGAGCTGGGCGGTGCCGCGCGGGCCTTCGCTCAATCCGGCCGACAAGCGGCTGGCGGTCGAGACCGAGGATCATCCGCTCGAATATATCGACTTCGAGGGGGTCATCCCCGAAGGTGAATATGGCGGCGGGCCGATGATCGTCTGGGATAACGGCACCTGGGCGCCGATGGACGATGTCGAGAAGAGCCTGCGCACCGGCGCCTTCAAATTCCGGCTGGCCGGCGAGAAGCTCAATGGCGGCTGGATGCTGACCAGGCTGAAGCCGAAGCCCGGCGAGGACGCGGAAAAGAAGAACTGGCTGCTGTTCAAGGAGCGCGACCTTGCTGCCGACACGTCGCTGAACATCCTCGAAGCGCGGCCGGAAAGCGTAAAATCCGGATTGCGAATCGAGGAACTGGCTGCGGCCGCGAAGCCTGTCGCCAGGACCGCGCCGAAGCCGGGTTCGCTGAAGCCCGGTACGCTGCCGGGCGCCGTCAAGGCGCCGGCACTCAGCCGTATCGAGCCGCAACTGGCGACGCAGGTGCCGAAACCGCCGGGTGGCGAGGACCCGGGCGACCGGACGGGCGAGGCTTGGCTGCATGAAATAAAGTTCGACGGCTACCGCACCATGGCGCATCTCGCCGACGGCGAGGTGCGGCTGATCACCCGCGGCGGCATCGACTGGACGAGGCGCTATGGCGACCTGCCGCACGCCTTCGCCAAACTGCCGTGCCGCGAGGCCATCATCGACGGCGAGATCGTCGTGCTCGACGCCAAGGGCATCAGCCGCTTCGCGCTGTTGCAGGATGCGCTGGCCGAGGGCGCCGGCAGCAAGCTGCATTTCTATGCCTTCGATCTCTTGCATCTCGACGGCTGGGACCTGACCAGGGCGCCGCTCGTCCGGCGCAAGGCGCTGCTTACCGAGTTGCTCGCCGGACTGGGGGCGAACTCCGCCATCCAGTTTTCCGATCATGTCGAAGGCTCGGGGCAGGGGCTTTACGAGCAAGCGACGGAACTCGGCCTGGAAGGGGTGGTTTCCAAGCGGGCGACCGCGATCTACCAGAGCGGCCGCAGCAAAAGCTGGACCAAGACCAAGGCGCTACAAAACGGCGATTTCATCATTGCCGGCTACACCACGTCGGACGCTGCCGAGGGGCTCGCCGCGCTTGGGCTTGCCGAGTTCGAGGACGGCGAGCTGCATTATCGCGGCAAGGTCGGCACCGGGTTCGACGCCGAGACCGCCGCCGAACTGCTGGCCCGGCTGGAGCCGCTCACATCGGGCGCCACGGCACCCGAAGGCGTGCCGCGCGAAATCATGCGCGAGATGAATTGGGTCAAGCCGCTGTTTTCGGCTCATATCCACTACGCCAACCGCACGGCGGACAATGCGCTGCGCCATGCGGTGTTTCGCGGCCTGCGCGATGTCGGCCTGTCGACGCCGGTCTCACCCCAGCGCAAGCGGCTGATCTCGGAGGCGGACCTCGCCACCATCTGGGTGACCAACCCGACGCGGCGGCTGTTCGGCAAGACCGGACCGACCAAGCTCGACATCGCCGTCTACTACGCGCTGGTCGGCGACTTCATGCTGCCGCACATTCTCGGCCGCCGCCCGGTGTCGCTGGTGCGCTGCCCGACCGGCCTGCCGAAGGACTGTTTCTTCCAGCGCCACGCCTTCACCGGCATGCCGCCCTCGGTGGTGACCTTCGAGGCGACCAATTCCGAGGGCGAGACCAAATCCTACCTCTCGGTCGAAGGCGCCAAGGGTTTTCTGGCGCTGGCGCAGTTCGGCGTCGTCGAGTTCCACACCTGGGGTACCCACCGCACCAATCTCGACAGGCCGGACCAGATCGTTTTCGATCTCGATCCGGGCGAGGGGATTTCGTGGCGCGAAGTGGTCGAGGCCGCGGTTCATATCAAAAGCGAGCTGGAGGGGCTTGGGCTGGTACCGTTCGCCAAGACCTCGGGCGGCAACGGCATCCACATCACGGTGCCGGTGACGCGCAAGCAGAACTGGAAGAAGCTGCACCAGGCGACCAGCGCGATCTCAACGCATCTGGCGGCGACGGCGCCCGATACCTTCACCACCACCATGGGCAAGGACAACCGCAAGCGGCGTATCTTCATCGATTATCACCGCAACGCGCGCGGCCACACGTCCGCAGCACCATACTCTTTGCGCGCCCGCACCAACCTGCCGGCCTCGACACCGGTGAGCTGGACGGATCTGGAATTGATCGATGCACCGCAGGATTTGAACTATTCCTCGCTGCCGGGATTGCTGGCGACCTCGGGCGACCCCTGGGCGGAGATCGAAGAATTCGCGCGGGATTTGCCGATGGTATCGGAAACGCGGAGGTAGTCGGAGAATGAGGACCGCCGCTGTCCCGCTAGCGTCTAAATTCCAACTCCATCGACGCTTCCAACAATTTGAATTATTCTCCTTGGGCGGCCCTTCCGGCGCCCAAAACATTTCGTCAGGGATTTGCCTGTAAAGTGCTGGGTCGGTGTAGGATTTGCGCAGCCTCATTCGTCCTTCGGACGAAAAGCGCTGCCATAGATGTCAGTGCATGGCCGCGTAGGAGTTCATCATGGCGCCCAGGGCAAGTTGGAAAGGTTACCTCAAACTCAGTCTGGTGAGCTGTCCGGTGCGGTTATATCCCGCCACCAGCGCCAGCGAACGCATCTCGTTCAACCAGTTGCACAAGAAGACCCACAACCGCATCAACATGAAGCCGGTCGACCCCGAACTCGGGCTGGTCGAGCGTGCGGATCTGGTCAAGGGGTACGAATACGAGGACAAGCAGTACATCATCATCGATGACGCCGACCTCGACGCGGTGCGTATCGAATCCAACCACACGATGAATATCGAGGCCTTCGTCGACGAGCACGAGGTCGATGTCATCTACCAAGACGCGCCCTATTACCTGGCGCCGGATGGCGCCATGGCGGAGGAGACCTTCGCCGTGCTGCGCGAAGCGATGCGCAAGTCCGGCAAGCTGGCGATCGCGCGGCTTGTCCTGTCCAGCCGTGAACGGGTGGTGACGATCGGCGCGCGCGAGAACGGTATGTTCGTGTGCACGTTGAGGAATCCGAACGAAGTGCGTAGCACAGCTGAATATTTCGGCAACATCCCCGCCGGCAATCCCGACCCGGAAATGCTTGAATTAGCCGAAGCTCTGATCAAGCAGAAGGAAACCACCTTCGATCCGAAGAACTACGAGGACCGCTACGAGATCGCGCTGATGGGGATGATTCGCGAGAAGCTGAAGGGCCACAAGCCGATCATCGCGGCGGCGCCCGAGCGCGGCAACGTCATCAATCTGATGGATGCGCTGAAGGCGAGCCTTTCGCAGTCGAAGCCGCCGGCCAAGTCGAAGAGCAAGGCCGACGAGGCCGCCAAGCCCGCCGCCAAGAAGGCGGCCGCGGGCGGTGCGGCTGAAAATCCGCTGAAGGCCAATCTGCTCAAGGCGGTCGGCAAGAGCAAGAAATGACGGCACAGGCCGGCGCTGTCTTCGGCACCATCGGCGCGCTGGCGGCGTTTCCGCTCAGGCTCGCCGCGCGCGAGGTCGAGCGCCAGCACGGCCAATTGCGGCGCGGCGTCACCAGGCGCACCACGCATGTCGTGTTCGGGCGCGGTTTGCTGGTCAAGGCTGGGCTCGCCAGGGCGGGGCTGACCAAGAATGGCGATGTCGAGATCGAGCGCCGCGTGTCCGCCGAGCGCGCCGCCGGGCACAAGCTGATCAGCGAGAACGGTTTTCTGCGCCTGCTCGGACTGATGAAGACGCCGGAGGCGTCCTCGCTGTCACGGCAATCGCTGATCGACCAATCGCGGCTATCCGGCGCCGACCTCGACCTGTTGTCGCTGTTCGACGCCTTCGAGCATGACGGCGAACCCTATTCCTTCCGCGACCTGATCCTGGCGCGCAAATATGCGGGCCTGCTGGCCGGCGGCGCCACCTGGGGCGCGATCGCGCGTTCCGTCCACCGCTCCGGGCCCGTAGCTTCGCTGACAGCCAAGTCGCTCAATGTCGGCTCCCAACACGGGCGGCCCGACGCGATCTATCTCGAAAGCGGCCAGAGCGAACTCGACGGGCAGTTGCTGTTCGATTTGGGCGCGGCGGGTGCAGCAGGCGACGAAACGCTGGAAGAGCTGTTCACCGAGGCCGAAGCGGCGGAGGAGGGCGGCGACCATGACGCGGCCGCCGCGCTCTACCAGCGCTGCCTCGCCATCGATCCAAGCGATGCCATCGCCGCCTTCAACCGCGCCAACTGCCTGCGCGCCGGCGGCCACGCGGCTGATGCCGCGCACGATTATATCAGCGCCATAAAACTCGACCCGGCCTTCGTCGAAGCCTGGTTCAACCTCGCCGGACTGATGAGCGAGCAAGGCCGCGATGCCTCGGCACGCAGGCACTTGCAGAGGGCGATCGCCCTCGACGGCAATTATGCCGACCCGGTGTTCAATCTCGCCAGGCTCGAATTCGACGCCGGCAATTTGCCCGAGGCGCGGCGACTGTGGGCGCGCTATCTCGAGTTGGATGCAGAATCCGAATGGGCTGGGGTGGCGGCCAAGGGGATCCAGTTCGTCGATTTGCAGCTGGCGCGGAAGTCGGCGGGGTGAGGGCAATGGTCGCGCTTGAACACGGCCTTTGTAGGAAGGCCATCCCATGACCAGCTTCCTCTTCGATGGCGACGACACGGCGCCCGTCACCATCCTGCTCGCGCACGGCGCCGGAGCGTCGATGAATTCTCCTTCGATGACCGCCACCGCCAAGGCTCTTGCCGCCGCAGGCTTCCAGGTCGCGCGCTTCGAATTCCACTATATGGCGGCCCGCCGCTACGGCCACCGCAAGCCGCCGCCGCGGGCTGAGACGGTGAACCCGGAATACATCAAGGCGATCGCCGACCTCAGGGCGAAGGGCGTGACCGGAAAGCTCATCATCGGCGGCAAGTCGATGGGCGGGCGCGTTGCTTCCATGGTGGCGGACGAGATGTTCGCCAAGGGCGAGATTTCGGGGCTGGTCTGCCTCGGCTATCCCTTCCATCCGCCCGGCAAGCCCGAGCAATTGCGGACAAAGCATCTGGCGGGTCTCAAAACGCCAACGCTGATCTTCCAAGGCACGCGCGACGAGTTCGGCACCAGGGATGAGGTGGCGGGTTACGGGCTGTCCGATGCGATCGAGATCATTTGGTTGGAGGATGGCGACCACGACCTCAAGCCGCGCAAGAGCATTTCGGGATTTTCGACGGCCGATCACCTGAAGACGCTGGCGGAGACGGTGAAGGCTTGGGTGGAGAGGGTTTAGGGCGCGTGCGCCCGGCATTCTTTTCGGCTGTCGGCGCTGCCCCTCATCTGGCTGCCGCCATCTTCTCCCCGTAAACGGGGCGAAGGACGCTCTCGTCGCCGGTTTCGCCAATCGCCAAAGGTGCAGAAATGGCACGGCGATGCGGCCAGCTCCCTTCTCCCCGTCGCTATACGGGGAGAAGATGCCGGCAGGCAGATGAGGGGCAGCGCCGACATTGGCCTTTGGCCCGGCATCGCATTCAACCCCACTTGCGATGGGCTTCGCCTTCCTGCTTCATATTCCTCAATGAAGATCGCTTCCTTCAACATCAACAACATCAACAGCCGGCTGGACAACCTGCTGGCGTGGCTGGCCGAGGCAAAGCCCGATGTCGTCTGCCTGCAGGAGCTGAAGGCGCGCGATACGCAGTTTCCGCGCTCGGCGCTGGCGGCAGCCGGCTATGGCGCGGTATGGAAGGGCGAGCCCACTTGGAACGGAGTAGCCATCCTGGCTCGCGGTTCGGAACCGGTGCTGACCCGCGAAATCCTGCCCGGCGACGAGGCCGACAAGCAGAGCCGCTATATCGAGGCAGCGGTGAACGGCATCGTCATCGCTTGCCTCTATGCGCCGAACGGCAATCCGCAGCCGGGGCCGAAATTCGCCTACAAGCTGGCCTGGCACGCGCGGCTGGAAGCACATGCCGAGCAGTTGCTCGACACCGGCCTGCCAGTGGTGCTGGCCGGCGACTACAACATCGTGCCCGAGCCGCGTGACATCTATGTCACCCGGTCCTATGACGACAACGCGCTGGTGCAGCCGGAAAGCCGGGCTTCCTTCGCCCGGCTGATCGAGCAGGGCTGGACGGATGCGCTGCGCAAGAAACATCCGACGGAAACGCTCTACACATTCTGGGACTACCGCCGGAACCGTTGGCCGCGCGATGCCGGCTTGCGGCTCGACCACATATTGCTGTCGAAGGCGCTGGCGCGGCGCCTGACCGCCGCCGGCATCGACCGCGACGTGCGTGGTGAGGACGGCGCCAGCGACCATGCGCCGGTCTGGGTGGAGATAGGCTAGCGGCGATTGATTGCGAGCTATCCGCTTTGTTGTTCCGGGCAAGAGCAGGAAACGAAACGGACCGAGCCCTATGAGGCTTGATGTCAACGGCGGTCGCAGCAGAGGACCTTGTCCATTCCCCCTGTTGGACCAAGGTCTTGTGTGTCGTGCGCAAAGGTCCGAGGGGCCCCGTTCGGTTCCGGCAATGTCCCTTGGACGTTCCGCTATTTTAGCCAATTAACATATATGACGGGGCGCGCCATCGGGTTGCTGGAGCGGGCAAAAACATGATGGCCAGCGGCGGCAGGCATGACGGAATTTACGGACCGCGACGTGGGGCCAATCCAGATCCGGCAAACGGCCCGGCGGCTTCTCGCGGCTCCTGGCGAGCAACTGGAACGAGGTTGCGCGCCGTACGTTAGTTTTGCCTAAAGCAATGGAGTCGAGCGCCCTTGTGAGGCGGTGGTGCTTTGTGACCATTATCCAGCGATCGCTGGAAAATAAGCATCACGCCCCGAGTAGATTAAGCTCCATGCGTCGCGCCAAATATCATCGATTTCCGAGCATATACGTCAAGGAATTTCGTGGTTCAGAATAACAAGAAGAAGCCGATTGGTGGATTTCACGATTTATTTTTCCAAAATTCGCGATGGAACCTCGGACGGGCGATGGAGTTTTTCACAAAGGGCGGATTGTCGATAACCACAATGGAGGTTGTTGTGAAACATTATCTTTCGGGTGCGGCGGCTGTAGTCGTCCTTATGGGCGGCATTGGCGCGGCTTTGGCGGAAGACGTCGTCGTGGTCCAGCCGGAACAGGAGACGGTCGTTCGCCAATACGTCGAAAGGGAGCCGCTGGCGTCGGTCAACCTTCTGGGCGTCGAACTCAAGCTCGGCTCCTCTGTACCGGACACGGTCGAATTGCGCGAGGTGCCCGACGTCAGATACCGCGTCGCGGTGATCAACCACCAGACGGTTCTGGTCGATCCCGACACCCGCCAGATTGTCGAGGTCCTGCACTGATCCGGGCGGGCAGCGGCCGCCATGTCGGGCCGCGTCTGGAAAAGCCCGTCACGACTTGGTGGCCGTGACGGGCTCTCGCATATTCTGAGGGCTCTGGCGCCTGCCGGTTATTCGGCCGCCAGTCGGTCCTGCGTCTTCGTGTCGAAATCGCTGGCGTCGTGGCGCTCGTGCAGTTGCATGGCCGGTTCGCCGAACGGCGCGGTTGACCATGCGGCCACGCTTGACCGCCGGGCGTGCGTCGATCGCCTGCGCCCAGCGCTGCACGTGTTTGTATTCGTGCACCGACAGGAACGTGGCGGAATCATTGTACATGCGGCCGAGCGCCAGGCCGCCATACCAGGGCCAGACAGCCATATCGGCGATGCTGTAGTCGGCGCCGCCGAGATATTCGGTTTCGGCCAGCCTGCGGTCGAGCACGTCCAGCTGGCGCTTGGTCTCCATGGCAAAACGGTCGATGGCGTATTCGATTTTTTCCGGCGCATAGGCGTAGAAATGGCCGAAGCCGCCGCCCAGATACGGGGCCGAGCCCATCTGCCAGAACAGCCAGGACAGGACTTCCGCGCGCGCCGGCTGTTCGGCCGGCAAGAATTCGCCGAATTTTTCGGCGAGATAGACGAGGATCGAGCCGGATTCGAAGATACGCACGGGCGTCTTGCCGCTGCGGTCCATCAGAGCCGGAATCTTGGAGTTGGGATTGACCTCGACGAAGCCGCTGCCGAACTGGTCGCCATCGTTGATCCTGATCAACCAGGCATCGTATTCGGCGTCCTGATGGCCGCGAGCCAGAAGCTCTTCCAGCATCGTGGTCACCTTGACGCCGTTCGGCGTCGCCAGCGAATAGAGCTGCAGCGGGTGCTTGCCGACCGGCAATTCCTTGTCATGCGTCGGTCCGGCGATCGGCCGGTTTATGCTGGCGAAGGTGCCGCCATTCGCCTTGTTCCAGGTCCATACTTTCGGCGGGGTGTATTGGGTCATCTCAAGGTCTCGTCTTCTGGGCGGGGGTTGAGGCGGTTCCGGCTACAGCTAGGGCTGCAACGGAGAAAGTTCAACTTGCGTTGAACTATTATCAATGCAAGCGCGGCTGCTTGCCCTGCCTGGCATTTCTCGCCGTGTGGTGACGGTGGAATGGGGGCTGGGCTGATATTGGCAATTGGACTTCTTCTCGACCCTTGCGCCTGCCCCTTCGTGGCATACCTATAGAGATGTCACCCAAGCCCACCCAGGACGAAAGCATGGCGATCAATCCCAATCCACGTTCGGTCGTTGCCGTGCGCGCCACTGTTCCCGACGATGCCTTCACCGCCGGTGCGCTTGGCACGCTCAGGGAAGGCAGCGGTGTCGTCATCCGCGACGACGGGCTGGTCTTGACCATCGGCTATCTCATCACCGAGGCGGAGGAAGTCTGGTTGACCAGCCATGACGGCCGCATCATCCCCGCGCACGCGCTGGCCTATGACCAGGAATCGGGCTTCGGCCTGGTCCAGGCGCTGGCGCCGCTCGGCTTGCCGGCCGTGGCGCTCGGCGACGCCGGCAGGGCCAGGATCGGCGACGCGGTCGTGCTTGCCGACGGCATCGGTCAATCGGTGCAGGCGCGGATCGTCACCAAGCAGGAATTCGCCGGTTATTGGGAATATCTGCTCGAGGAAGCGATCTTCATCGCGCCCGCGCACCCGTCCTGGGGCGGTGCGCCGCTGTTCGGCGCCGATGGCGCGTTGCTCGGCATCGGCTCGCTGCGCCTGCAGATGAGCCGCGCCGGCGAGGTTGCCGACATCAATATGGTGGTGCCGATCGATCTGTTGCCGCCCATTCTCGACGACCTGCTGACACGCGGCCAGGTGGCCAAGCCGCCGCGTCCGTGGCTCGGCGCCCTGTCGGCCGAAAGCGATGGCAAGGTGGTGGTGATGAGCGTGACCGAAGGCGGTCCGGCGGCAAAGGCAGGCTTGCGCGAAGGCGACGTCATCTCCGAGGTCCGCGACGGCGCGGTCGACGGGCTCGCCGACTTCTATCGCAAGCTGTGGGACAGCGGCTCGGCTGGCGCCGAAATCCCGATACGTGTGGTGCGCGACGGCCGCGAGACCTGGCTGCGCGTCAAGTCGGCGGACCGCGGCAGTTTTCTCAAGAAGCCGCAGCTGCAGTAAGCGGGCCAGCCAGCGGATGCATCCCAGATTGCTCAAGACCTTTCTCGCGGTGGCGCGAAGCCGCAATATCACGCGCGCCGCCGAGGCGGTGCATCTTGCCCAGTCGAGTGTCAGCGACCAGATCCAGTCGCTCGAGGCCGAACTCGGTGCTGCCCTGTTCATGCGCTTGAGGACCGGGCTGGAACTGACCCCGGCGGGGATGGCACTAAAGCCGATCGCCGAAGAGCTATTGCGGCTCGATGGCGAGGCGCGCGCGGCGGTGCTGCTGGCTGCCGGGCGGACGAGCGGAACGCTGACCATCGGCGCTCTGGAAACCATCGCCTCGGCCCGGCTGGCGCCTTGGCTGCCGGGGTTCCAGGCCGGCCATCCCGACATCGCCGTACACATGAAGGTGGCCGACAGCGGTACGCTGCTGCGGCTGCTGGAAGACGCCGACATAGACGTCGCCTTCTGCTTCGAACATCGCGACGCGAAAAGCGCCGCCGATGAACGCCTGGCCAGGCGCACGATCTTGGACGAACCGCTGCTGCTGGTCGCGGCTCCGGGGCAGGGCACCGTGCCATCCGATCTCGCAGCCCTTGCCGCGCTGCGCTTCGTGGCGACGGAGCCTGGATGTATCTACCGGCACATGTTTGACACCGCTTTTGCCGAAGCGGGTATTGCGGCGCCCAGGCTTGCGGCCGAAGTCGGCAGCATCGGCACCATTGCCCGGCTGGTCGCAGCCGGCGCCGGGCTCGGCCTCGTTCCACGCCTTGCCGTCAGCGATGCGCTCGAACGTGGCGAACTCATCGAGTTGCCGTGGCCCGGCCGGGCGCAGACGGCGCCGCTGGCGATGATCTGGCGGCGGCGGCGCGTCCAGCCGCCGGCGCTCCGGCAATTGCTCTCCGCCGCGCGCGACACGCTGGCGCCGGCTTCGCGAGACCGTCGAACCGGTTCAGGATTTAAATCGGGGAACGGATCCAACGCCTTGTTTTAACTGGTCGCGCTCATTGGGTAGCCTTCTATGTTCAGGCGTTCGCCATTGGGTTCATCCATACGATTTCCCAAACATAGCCATCCGGGTCTTCAATGTGGCGATTATACATGAAGCCAAGGTCCTGTGCCGGATTGGGATCGGCGCGACCGCCCGCCGCAACCGCGCTCGTCAGCGTTGCATCGACGGCGTCGCGGTCATCGACAGTGAGAGCGATCATTGCCTGGCTGTCGCGCCGTGCGTCGCCGATGGGGCGCGTCGTGAATTCGCGGTAGTGGTCATGGGTCAGCAGCATCACCCCGATCGTGTCCGAGAACATGAGAGAGGTGGATTTCTCGCCCGAAAACTGCGGGTTCACGGTGCCGCCTAGCGCCACGTAGAACCTGGTAGACGCCGACAGGTTCCGAACAGGCAGGTTCACGAAAATCATTTTGGACATCTATTTTTCCTTCTCCAGGGATATAGGGATATGCGCTGCGCTACTGTCTTCCTGCAATGTTAGTAGCTGGCGTATATCTTAATAGCAAGATACATTTTGTCGAGGAATATCTGCATGGATCGTGCCGAGGCCGCAGCTAAGGAATGGGCCCGCGAGCGCCCCGATCTTCCACTGTTACCCGTTGAGACGGTCGGTCGTCTGCTTGATGCCGCAGCGCGTGTGATCCGCGATCACATGAACCCGCTGCTCAAAGAAGCAGGCCTGAATGTAGGTGAGTTTGATGTGCTCACGCCGCTCAGGCGCGCCGGTGAACCCTATGTGCTTTCTCCTACTCAGCTTTACGAATCGGCAATGATCTCCTCGGCCGGCATGACGAGTCGCCTGGACCGCCTGGAGCGCGCAGGGCTGGTTGAACGACGCCCCCATCCTAACGACCGGCGCGGTAAGCAAATTGCGCTAACGACCGGCGGCAAGCGCGCGATAGACGATTTGATCGGTCCAATGGCGGCGCTAGAAGAGCAATTGATCTCCGTGCTGACGCCGGCGGAGCAGGAAGCTCTTAACGCTCTGCTGAAGAAATTGCTCACCGGCCTGTAGGTGGTCCACGTCAGCAGTCAGCTCTTCCTCTGAAACAATGAGTCCTGACCCCTAAACCAGGCGATGGCCGCCTTCGACATGCAGCGTCGTTCCCGTGGTAAAACCGTTGCCGATCAGGAAGAAAATGGCGTCGGCGATGTCTTCGGGCCGGCCGACCCGCCCGACCGGCAGTCGCTCGGCCATCGCGGCGAGCGTCTCGTCCTTTCTGTTGCCGGCGACCTGTGTCCAGATATCCGTGTCGACCCAGCCCGGGGACACCGCGTTGACGCGGAGCGGCGCCAGTTCCACCGCCAGCGCCCGCACCAGCCCCTCGATCGCCGCGTTGACAGCGGCGACGACGGAGCCGCGCGCGGCCGGCCTGTAGGCGGCGATGCCGGAGACGAGGCTTATCGAACCGGTGACGCCGAGCCGTGGCGCGCCATGCTTTGCAAGCAGCAGCGGGCCGTAGAACTTGCTCTCCACCACCCGTTGCGCTGCCTTCAGGTCAAGTTCCGGCAACAGCCGATAGGCGCCTTCGATATCGGCCGCGGTGCTGACGATGTGATCGAGCCCGCCGATCCGCGCAAAAAATGCCGCGACCTCGTCCTCCCGCGCGATGTCCAGAGTGGCCAGTTCCAGGCCGGCCGGATTGCCCAACACCTCACGCGCCTGCCGCAGCCGGCTCTCGCTGCGCCCGGCGATGACAACCTTGGCGCCAGTCTCGACGCAACGCCGCGCCAGGGCCAAGCCCATGCCGGAACCGCCGCCGACGATCAGGATTTTCTGGTTTGAAATGTTCATATCCGCTCTGCCTTCGTTTGTTCGGACAAGGGCAGGGGATTGGCGGTTTGGCGCGGCAAAGGGAAACGGAAGAAACCGATGACACCATCGGCAATGCCGATTGGTGGTCAGCACTTTCAGCTCGGCGAAGCGCTCCGGGCCAAGTTCTGTGGCCAGAGAGCATATTCCGCTGCTGACGAAATTGACGGAAAATCATGCCAAGATGGCTGGCCGATGACGACGGCCATGATGCTGGAGGCAAGACGACGATGGCACGAGCGACGACCGCACTCGACGGGCAGGCCCACTGATGGCGTCGGTCAAGGTCGATCCCGACAAGATTCGGGAATTCCCCGACGCGGCCAGCTTCTACTCCTGGCTCGGCAAACACCACGCCACGGAAACCGAGGTCTGGATCAAGGTGCACAAGGTGGGCTCGGGACTGAAGTCTATCACGCCGAAGCAAGCGATCGACGTGGTGCTGTGCTTCGGCTGGATCGATGGGGTGCGCAAGGGGCTGGACGACAGGAGTTTTCTGCAGCGCTACACCCCACGCGGCAGGAAGAGCATCTGGAGCCAGATCAACATCGACAATGTCGCGCGGCTGATCGAAGAGGGCCGCATGACCGAGCATGGGCTGAAACAGGTCGAGGCGGCCAAGGCCGACGGGCGCTGGGCGCGCGCCTACGGCAGCGGCAAGGTCATGAAAATCCCCGACGATTTGCAGGCGGCGATCGACACTGAGCCGGCGGCGAAGGAGATGCTGGGCAAGCTTAGCGCGCAGAACCGGTTCGCGCTCGCCTTCCGCACCCACAACATGAAGACCGAGGCCGGCCGCAGAAAGAAGATCGAGACCTTCGTCGCCATGCTGAAGCGCGGCGAGACGATCCATCCGCAGGGCAAGAAGTAGGTGGCGCCTGCCGGCTTCCCGCGGTGCGAGCGGAGATGTCGCTGGGTGCGCCGGCGCTTTAACGCCCCCCTCTGCCCTGCGGGGCATCTCCCCCTCAAGGGGGGAGATTGGCTGCTTCGCTCATCTCGCTTCAAGCGAACGTTGGTTGGCGAAAAATGGCTCCGTCAAGTTGAAGACCGAGCTGGCTGCAATATTCGCTCCGGGTAGCCGCCGCTTCCGCACCCGACTGCGCGACCGCAAGCATGGCAAACGAAATGCCTGTCAGGGCACCATCCATCCGGTCGAACGTCGTTGCATTTTCGGGACCATCCCTTTGCGTGGTGCCGCGCCCGTTTGACCACCGCGGGGATGGTTATGGCAGGCGATCTTTTCGCCAGTTTTTCCCGGGTGTTGAATGTTGTTTCTGGAGTCTGTCTGGCGGGCTGAAGCTGCCAATCTCCCCCTCGTGGGGAGATGCCCGGCAGGGCAGAGGGGGGCGCCAAGGATCGCCAACTTTGTTTGCATCGCAACAGGGTACGAACGCCTCGGCGGATGTCGATGGATTGAGAGGACATCGGGATAGCGCCCCCCTCTGGCTGCCGGCCATCTCCTCCACAAGGGGGAAGATCGGCCGCATGCGGCGCTTGCGCCTCTTCCTCTGGCGCCTGCCATCGCGTATGGCCCGGGGAAATTCTCCCAAGTTCCAATTACCCGGAAACCGCATGATCAGACTTGAAAGCATCAGCAAGCAGAATGGCCGCCAGCTTGTCTTCATCGAAGCGTCGGCGGCGCTGCAGAAAGGCGAGAAGGTCGGCCTGGTCGGGCCCAACGGCGCCGGCAAGACGACGCTGTTTCGCATGATAACCGGGCAGGAGCAGCCCGACGAGGGCCAAGTGCAGGTCGATCGCGGCGTCACCATCGGCTATTTCAGCCAGGATGTCGGCGACATGTCTGGCCACAGTGCCGTCGCCGAGGTGATGAACGGCGCCGGGCCGGTGAGCGACGTGGCGGCCGAAATGGCGGAACTCGAGGCTGCCATGGCCGATCCCGAGCAGGCCGACCGGATGGACGAGATCATCGAGAAATACGGCGAGGCACAGCACCGGTTCGAGGAACTCGACGGCTATGCGCTCGACGGCCGGGCGCGGGAAGTGCTGGACGGTCTGGGCTTCAGCCAGGAAATGATGGACGGCGATGTCGGAAAGCTGTCGGGCGGCTGGAAGATGCGTGTGGCGCTGGCCCGCATTCTTCTCATGCGCCCCGATGTCATGCTGCTCGACGAGCCGAGCAACCATCTGGATCTCGAAAGCCTGATCTGGCTGGAGCAGTTCCTGAAGGGCTATGACGGCGCTCTGCTGATGACCTCGCACGACCGCGAGTTCATGAACCGCATCGTCAACAAGGTGGTCGAAATCGACGCCGGTTCGCTCACCGGTTATTCCGGCAATTACGAATTCTACCAGCAGCAGCGGGCGATCGCCGACAAGCAGCAGCAAGCGCAGTTCGAACGCCAGCAGGCGATGCTGGCCAAGGAGATCGCCTTCATCGAGCGCTTCAAGGCGCGCGCTTCGCATGCGGCACAAGTGCAGAGCCGGGTGAAGAAGCTCGACAAGATCGACCGCGTCGAACCGCCCAAGCGCCGCCAGATCGTCAATTTCGAGTTCCAGCCGGCGCCGCGCTGCGGCGAGGATGTCGTGACGCTGAAGAACGTCCATAAGGGCTATGGCAGCCGCACCATCTATGAGGGGCTGGACTTCCAGGTCCGCCGCCGCGAGCGCTGGTGCATCATGGGCGTCAACGGTGCCGGCAAGTCGACGCTGCTGAAGCTGGTGGCGGGCGCTTCCGAGCCCGACAATGGCACCGTAGCGCGGGGGCCGAGCGTCAAGATGGGCTATTTCGCCCAGCACGCCATGGAGCTCCTGGAGGGCGAGCGCACCGTGTTCCAGACACTGGAGGACAATTTTCCGCAGGCCGGCCAGGCGCCGTTGCGGGCGCTCGCCGGCTGCTTCGGCTTTTCCGGCGACGAGATCGAGAAGAAGTGCCGGGTGCTGTCAGGCGGCGAGAAGGCGCGGCTGGTGATGGCGCTGATGCTGTTCGATCCGCCTAATTTGCTGGTGCTGGACGAGCCGACCAACCACCTCGACATCGCCACCAAGGAGATGCTGATCGCGGCGCTGTCGCAATATGAAGGCACAATGCTGTTCGTCTCGCACGACCGGCACTTTTTGGCGGCGCTGTCGAACCGCGTGCTGGAGCTGACGCCGGAAGGCATCCACACCTATGGCGGCGGCTATACGGAGTATGTCGAGCGCACGGGGCAGGAAGCGCCGGGGCTGCGGAGTTAGGGAGACGGTTGGGAAAGGCTTCGGGATGAGAATTGCAATGCTCGTCGTACCAGCCGCGACATTGGCTGGATGCGTGACGTCTCCGGTCGACTACGAGTCGTCGCTTTCGCAGCAAGACCAGAAATGGGCGTCGCCGGAATGCCAGCAAGCTCGCATGGCTGCTTCAGACTATGACGCTCGCGAAAAAGAGCATCCGGGATGGGGCTTCGGCGTCTTGCTTGGCCCGTACTCATTAGGGCTCGTGGCAGCCGTCAAGGAGCATGAGCAGAAGCAACGAAAATTGTTTTCCCGCGAAGTGCACTTGCGGTGCTCAAGCCTGCCGCTGCCGAAGGAGTTACAAGGCGATCTAGACCCTGCGGGTGCAAATCAGACGAAATATCCCTAGCCACGATCCGCCTCCGAGACGAAGCGGAGGTGCCTGCATGGCTGCTCCCGCTATTCGGGTTCGCCAAACCATCGCCACGCAGCCTGAGCAGCTTCGATTGCAGTTCCCACACAGCCCCACGCAAACAGAAGCGGGCACGACGACGGCCGGGCAACGTGCCGTGCAATTTGCCTCCTCCTACAGGTTCGCTTCGGCGAAGATCCGCGATGCCCAGTCGAGGAAGACGCGAAGGCGCGGCGAGAGCTGCCTGTTCTGCGGGTAAAGCGCCGACAGCGGCGTCGGCGAAGGCGGATAGTCGGCCAGCACCTCGATGAGCGTTCCATCGGCCAGGTCCTTCTCGAAGCGATAGCGCGGCGCCTGGATGAGGCCGAGGCCAAGCCGCGCCAGGTCGGCGGCGGTGTCGGAATTGTTGGCGGCGACGCGGGCTGGCAACCTGACCTCAAGAATTTTTCCGCCCACCGTGAATTCGAAAGCAAGCACCTCGCCGGTTCGCGAGGAGACGAACCCCACCGCCTGATGGCCGTCGAGCGCATCGGGGGAGGCGGGCGTGCCGTGCCGTTCGAGATAGGCCGGACTGGCGCAGGTGATCTCGCGGATCATCGCAAGGCGGCGCATGATCATGCCGCTGTCGGGCGGGTCGCCGACGCGTATCACGCAGTCGACACCTTCGCGCACGAGATCGACCAGCCGGTCGCTTTGGCCGATCTGCAGATCGACGCGGGGATAGCGGGCGAGGAACTCGGGCAGGCGCGGCAACAGGAACGTGCGGGTGAGCAGCGTGCTGGCGTCGATGCGCAGCAGGCCGAACGGTTCGGCATGGCGGAAAACGGCCTCGGCATCCTCGATCTCGGCAAGGATCGACAGGCAGCGCCGGTAGTAGGCTTCGCCGTCCTGCGTGGCGTTCACCTGCCGCGTCGTTCGCTCCAGCAGGCGCGCGCCGAGATGCGCTTCGAGCCGCCGGATCGCTTCCGTCGCGGTCGAACGCGGCAGGCCGAGATCGGCCGCGGCAGCGGTGAAGCTGCGGCGCTCCAGAACGCGGACGAAGAGCCGCATCGTGTCCAGCCGATCCATGGCATTTGTTCGCATTTTACGAATAGTGATGTCAACAGAAGGATGATTATCCGGAACACGGCTCCGCCTATATCCGCGTCACCAACCAAGCGGAGACACGTCCATGACAGATCAAACCAAAGCGGCGATCGTGACCGGCTCTTCCAAGGGCATCGGCGCGGCCATCGCACAGCGGCTCGCCCGCGATGGCGTGGCCGTCGTCGTCAACTATGCACGGGGACGCGCGGAGGCCGAAGAGCTTGTGCGTTCGATCGAAGCCGACGGCGGCAAGGCGATCGCCGTTCAGGCCGATATCGCCTATCCGGCCGGCATCGCGGTGCTTTTCGATGCCGGCGAGAAGGCATTCGGCGGCATCGACATCCTCGTCAACAATGCCGGGATCATCAAGACGTCGCCGATCGCCGAGACCGATGACGCTTCGTTCGATATGCAAATCGCGATCAATCTCGGCGGCGTGTTTCGCGGCATGCGGGAGGGCGCGCGCCGGCTTCGCGACGGCGGGCGCATCATCAATTTTTCCAGCAGCGTCGTCGGCTTCTATCAGCCGGGTTACGGCGTTTACGCCGCCACCAAGGCGGGCGTCGAGGCGATGACCCATATCCTGGCCAAGGAGCTCGGCGCGCGCCGCGTCACCGTCAATGCAGTGGCGCCCGGACCGGTCGAGACCGCCCTGTTCCTGAACGGCAAGAGCGAGGCGCAGATCGAGGCGATCGGCAGACTGATCCCGCTCGGCCGGCTCGGCCGGCCCGACGACATTGCCGGACTGGTCTCATTCCTGGCCGGGCCGGACAGTGCCTGGGTCAACGGCCAAGTCATCCGCGCCAATGGCGGCGCGGTCTGAGCAGGCGGCAGCCAATCCATGACGCATCGGCCCTGCCGGCCTGTTTCATCCCAGATGTAGAAACCCGCAAGAAACAAGGAAACGATCATGCCATTCGCCAACATCAAGATGCCGCAAGCGGCCCTCTCCAAGGCGCAAAAGGAAGACCTCATCCATCGAACGACCGCGATGTTCGTCGATTTTTTCGGCGAAGCCGTCCGGCCCTATACGATGGTGCTGGTGGAGGAAGTCGCCGACGGCGGCTATGGCCGGGCCGACGAAGTGTTTGTCGTGCCGGAAGACTATCGCGCGAAAGAGTAGTGCATGGGCCGAGCTTTGCTTTCCCACCCTCCCCCTTGTGGGGAGGGTCGCTGCGAAGCAGCGGGGTGGGGGTCTGCGTCGCCCATCAATCGGCCTTCTTCTCGCCAATCCAGTCGGCCGCCACTTCGGCGAACAGCCAGTCGCGGAACGCCCGGATCTTTCGCTGGCGCAGTGCGCCTTCGGGATAGACGACGTAGTAGCGCGCGGCGGATTTCAGCGCGGCGTCGAAGGGACGAACCAGCCTGCCTGCCGCCAGGTCGGCCGACACAAGCGCGCTTCGGCCCAGCAGCACGCCTTCGCCATGCACTGCCGCCTCGACCGCGAATGTGGCGGAATCGAAGCGCACACCGCGTTTGGGGTCGACATCGCTAACGCCGGCGTGCTCCAGCCAGGCCGCCCAGTCGATGCGAAAGGCGTCATGGATCAGCTTGTGATGCCGCAGGTCCTCGGGCCGGCGCAGCGGATGTTCACCCTGCAGAAGTTCCGGGCTGCAGACGGGGAAGACCTCTTCGTCGGCGAGAAATTCCGCCGTCACGCCGGTATAGCCACCCTTGCCGTAGCGGATGGCGATGTCGATGCCGTCGCTGACGAAGTCGGCAAGCACGCCGGAGGTGGAGAGCCGCACGTCGATGTCCGTGTTGGCGCGATGGAAGCGGTGCAGCCTCGGCACCAGCCAGCGGCCGGCGAAACCGTCGGATGTGCTGACATTCAGGATCCCCGTCGAGCGGTCGGGCGCAGCCGCGATCGTGGCGGCGGCGATCTGGTCCAGCGCCTTGCCGACCTCCGTCGCGTAAGCCACACCCACGCTGGTCAGGCGCACGGATCTCGTCCCGCGATCGAAAAGCCGGACGCCCAGCCTGTCCTCGATGTTGCGGATGGCCCGACTGATCGCGCCATGGGTGACGTTGAGCTCGTTCGCCGCCTTGGAAAAACTCAGATACCTGGCGGCTGCGTCGAAGGCGGGCAAAGCGGTGAGGGGCGGCAATTTGCGCGGCATTGTCCCTACCTGTGAGTGTTGCTCACAAATCCTGCACAAAGAGTCGTTTGTCGTCCAGTCCGGAATGCCTGATATTTGGCTGCATCGGCGCACTTACATCGTGTTTTCTCTTTCACCGATGCGCTGAACGACCAGAAACAGTGTGAGCAACCGTCATGCTCGTCCCGTTGGGGCGGCGTCGGCACGCTTGCGCCTAGCCGCAGGAGACGAACAATGACCCCCACCCTTGCAACCGTCAGCGCCGCAGTAAGCGGCCTTGCCATTCGAACTTCGGCAGCGTTCGAGCGCCGCCGCATACTAAGCCGCCTTTCACGCTTTTCCGACCGCCGTTTGCAAGACATCGGCCTGGAACGCGACTGGGACGGTTCCATCCTGCGCGGCGGGAGGGCGATATGACCAGCACCCTGATCATCGGCGCGACGGGACTTCTGGGCAGCGAGATGGCGAAGGCCAGCGCGCGCCATGGCGATCGACTGCATGTCCTGGTTCGGCCCGCGACGGCAGGCAATGAAGAGCGGGTGGGTCCGCTGAGAGAGCTCGGCGCCACGGTGCATGTCGGCGATCTGGACGACTACGACAGCCTTGTGCGTGCCGTGGGCCAGGTCGACCGCGTGATCAGCTCGGTGCATGTGGACTCGGCCAGCGAGATGACCCTGGTGCGCGCGGTCAAGGACGCGGGTGTCTCCCGCTTTGTGCCTTCCGCCGGCTTCGGCCTCGATTTTGCCGCCGCCGCACCGGGCTCGATCGCGCCGCTCGACATCAAGAGAGCCGTCTTCGACGCGGTCAAGGCGGCCGATCTTCCCTATACGGTGATCTACACCAATGGCTTCTTTTCGACCTGGGTGGCGACGCTGGGCGACTTGACGCGCTTCGGCTCGCCGGTGCTGCCGCCTGACGAGGTTACGCTCTACGGCGACGGCAATGTGCCGGCTACGTTCGTCAGCGAAAAGGATATCGCCGCTGTGACCATGCGCGCGCTGGACGATCCCGGTGCCGTCCGCCGCGAAATCCGGATCGCCCAGAACAGGATCACCCAAGGCGCGATGATCGACCTGTGGCGCCAGGTGAGCGGACGCTCGCCTCACATCATGCGCCAGAGCGCCGCCGAGCTCGACGCGATGATCGCGGCGGTCCCGGGTCTCGGATTGCTGCGGGCATTCTGGATCCGCGGCGAGACCGCGCTGGAGACGGCCACCCCGGAAGCCGGGACGCTTTATCCGGAGCTGAGATTCGAGACGATCGAAAGTGCCTTTGTGGCGATGGCGGGCGCAACAGGCCAGGGGCGCCGGAGCTGAGGTTGCCACGAGAGCAGAGGGTGCGGCGAACGCGGATTGCGGGGCGGCTGGCGTTCTGTCACGCCCCTCTGTCCTGCGGGACAGAGGGGCGCCGTAGACAGCGGCGGGCGTGATTGGCTTTCCCTGGTGGTTGACCGCGCCGGCCTTCCGGCCGATAGGTCCGCGCACGCCGACCACCCCGAGACCTGCAATGACCGACCTCAAAGATGCAATCGCCCCCGAAACCGATACCACCTGGCAGGACGACGTTCGCGCCGGCATCCGCCATGTCCGCGATCTCGTCTCGCTGCCGCTGTCGCCGGCCGAGCGTGGAGCCGCGCAACAGGCGGCGGAGAACCACAAGGTTCGCATTCCCAAAGCCTATCTCGACCTGATCGACTGGAACGATCCCGCCGATCCGATCCGGGCGCAGGTCATCCCGTCGACGGATGAACTGGTCGAGCAGGAAGGCGAACTCGACGATCCGATCGCCGATCATGAATTCAGCCCGGTGCCTCGGCTGACGCATCGCCATGCCGACCGGGTGCTGTTGTTCCCGACCTATCAATGCGCCGTCTATTGCCGGTTCTGCTTCCGTAAGGAATCGCTGACCTCGATCGGCCGTGGCTATACGCGCGAGGCGCTGGAGCCGGCGCTTGCCTATATCGCTGATCATCCCGAGATCCGCGAGGTGATCTTGACCGGCGGCGATCCGCTCTCGCTGCCGGACAAGGCGCTGGCGGAAATCCGCGCCGGCATCGAGGCGATCCCTCATGTGCGGCTGCTGCGCATCCACACGCGCGTGCCGGTGGCATTGCCTTCGCGCATCACGCCAGAGCTGGTCGCGGCGTTGCAGGGCCGGCTGATGGTCACCGTCGTCACCCATTTCAACCATCCGCGCGAGATCACCGACGCAGCGGAAGCGGCGTGCCGCACCATGCGGCATGCGGGCTTCGTGCTGCTCAACCAGAGCGTCCTGCTCAAGGGCGTCAACGATAGCGTCGAAGTGCTGGAGGAGCTCTGCCGCGAGCTGATGTACCGGCTCGGCGTCAAGCCCTATTACCTGCATCATGGCGACCTCGCGCGCGGCATGGCGCACCGGCGCACCACCATTGCCGAGGGCCAGGCGCTTGCCGGTGCGCTGCGCCGGCTTCTGTCGGGCATCTGCAATCCCACCTATGTCATCGACCTGCCGGATGGCGGCGGCAAGGTGCCGCTCGGGCCTTGTTACGTCGAGGGACACGACGGCGAGACGTGGCGCATTCGCGGGCAGGATGGCGAGGTCCGGACCTATAGGGAGATCGTCGGGGAGGACAGTCGGCGGTCGTGACGTCAGGATGCTTGTTACCGGATAATTGAGCCGCCAGCCTAAGCCGGGCCTTCATCGACAAAGGCCAAAACGACCACACGTGGAGCAACGCAGTATGCAAGGCGCGTCGTGCGGCCCGTCTTTGTCGTCGCGCGGCCTGCGCCGAGGTCCACGGTGATGTCCTCATAGCCCAGGACCTGGCGATCAAATTGAAATATCGCCTTGTAGACGGCTTCCTTGGCTGAGTAGAGGATGCGGCCGGCGAGATGCCGGTCTGCCGCCTCCGCTCGGTCCGCGGGGGTCGCGACGAGCGCTAATATGTCGTCGGGCAAGGGTTGGGCGGGCTCGACGTCGATCCCCAGCGAGCCGATGCTGGAAAGAGGCGCAACGGCAGCCACGGCCATCTCGTCGTCGTGAGCCAGCGAACCGGTCATTCCCTCGGGCCAGACCGGCGCGCCGGACGGTGCGCGCAGAATGGCGAAATCGCTGATGCCCATATCCGCCAGAAGCCCGTGCGCGATCCAGCGCGCGGCACCGCTGGCGCGCCGCATGGCCGGCTGGCGCGCGCGGATGGAACGCGCTTCCCCAGGCAGCAGATGGGCTTCATCGCCCTCGCGGATCGAGCGGCAGCCGATGCGGACACCGTTCGGCGCGATCGCGGCCATGGCCCGCAGCAGGGCTGTTTCGTCGCACGACGTCGCGGTGGAGGAGGCCGGGGGCGTCAACGATCGCCCACCGGCATGACGGCGATCATTTCCCCGTCCTCGTCGAGCCCCTGTTCGAGGAAACCGGCGGCACCATAGAGCTGGCGTACCGCTTCATTCTCCGGTTCGTAGCCGATCGAAACCTGCCTGACATGGCCGAGATTTCCGATCTCACCCAGCACTTCGCGCAGCGCGGCCCTGCCGTAGCCTTTGCCCTGGTGGGCGCGGTCGATCATGAAGCGGTAGATCAGCGCCACGTCTTCCGATGCGTCGTACATCAGGAACCCGACAACCCGATCCCCGGCCATCACAACGCGCGGCCGGGCGTCCTCGTCGGTTTCGGCTTCCGCGAGCGAGTCCGCATTGCTGGCGACGAAATCCATTTGTCCTGGAGCAAGCTTCAGAGCCTCGACCAAAGCCCGGTTGGCCTCGGTCACGGCAACGAGGCGGATTTCTGCGGTCTTCAAGCCGCAGTCCCGGAGCCGGCGTCCGCGACCGGAGTGACGAAGCGATGGAGCTTGGCCGGGTTGCCCCGCCATATGGAGTAGGGCTCCAGCTCCTCGCCTTTCATCACGAAGGCATCGGCATCGGCCACCGAGCCTTCGCCCATCACGACGCCGTAATGGACAAAAGCGGAAGGCCCGAGCGTGCAGCCCTTGCCGATGCGGATGAAATCGGATTTGAACGCGCCTTCTTCCAGCGAATGGGCCTGGATGACGCAGCCCTCGTTGAGGGTGACGTCGTCGCCAATCTCCACCAGCGAACGCTCGGTCAGGTTGCTGCCGCCGTCATAGACCCTCTTGCCCACCTTGACGCCCAGCAGGCGCAGGATCATCGGCCGGAACGGCGTACCGCTGAACAGGCGCACGATGGGCGAATCCGCGAGCTTCCAGTGGCGTTCGTGGCGCCAGAACGCGACGTCGTAGATCGTCGTCATCTGCGGCTTCAGCCTGCCGAAGCCAAGGCTTGCCCGCTCGACCAGTATGTAGAACGGAATGGTGATTGCCGAGGTCAGGAGCACGGCGACGAAGAGGGCTACCTCCGCCCATTCGGTATAGTAGTTCAGCGCCCGGTCCCAGATAGCCAGCGTGACGAACAGCATGGCCCATTGCGTCGCCACGAACAGCAGCACCGTCACCATATTGTGGCGGTTCTTGAGCGGGATGCGCTGGCGCCGGTCGTTCTCGCCGACGCCGGCGATAAGCTCCTTGTCGCGGTTGACCATGCGGGGGATCTCGAAAGCAGGCGAACCGAGGAGCCCGACATTCTCGCGCAGCGGGCCATCGATGGGGATCATCACCTTGGTGCCGAGCAGGCAGTTGTCGCCGGTGCGCCCGTCCGGCGGATAGTAGATGTTGTTGCCGAGATAATTGCGCTCGCCGATCCTCGTGCGCTCGAGCCGGAACGCGGTGGCGGATTTGTGCATGTTGATCATGAACAGCCCGTCCGACACCATGGTCTCGGTGCCGATCTCGCACAGAAGCGGGTTTTCGTGCTGCTGGTTGCTGCCGAAGTTCGAACCGGTCTGCACCACCGTGTTGAGGTTCCAGCCGATGGCCCTGATGTAATGGACGATGGCCGAGCTGTCGCCGAACAGCAGGCCAAGCACCCGCGAATTGCTGGAGAATTCAGCGACGGTCTGGAGCCAGTAGCGGAAGCCGTAGAGCGTGTAGGTGCGGCCTGGCTTCAGCACCAGGCTGATCAAGCGCGGCACCACCGTCGCGGCGAGGAAGGCCGCCGCGATATACCCGAAAAGCGTGACCGTGGTGCCGATCGCCACGACGCCGATCGTCTCCTGATAGTCGTCGCCGACATTCTCCCAGTAGCTGTGGAACAGCAGCGGCAGCGGGGTGACGACGGCAAACAGCCCGATAAGCTGGACGGCTTCGAACAGGAAGCGCCGGACATTGGAAGGGTCTACATTGCGCACCTTGCAATAGTCCGCCGTGGTCGGCACGGCCGGCGATCCATGCCAGTGTTCGCCATCGGGGATACTTTGCCCGCGCTGCAGCGAGGACGAATGGCCGAGCTGGCCGCCGTCGCCGATGCTGGTGTCGATATCAAGCGTACAGCCGACACCGACGAAGGCATTGCGGCCGATGGTCAGCGGCCCCGTATGGATATAGCCGGACTGGGCGCGGTAGCCGAGGATCATCGATTCCTTGCGCAGGATCGTGTTGGCACCGATTGAAATGAGATCGGTGCAAACCGGCACGGAACGGGATTCGATGACAGCGTTCTTCCCGATCCTGGTGCCGAGAAGCTGCAGGTAGACGCTATAGAGCGGGCTGCCGCGGAACAGCACGACCGGCGCGGTGCGGATCAAGGTTTTCACGACCCAGAAGCGATAGTAGCGCAGGCCCCAGATGGGAAACGCTTCGGCCTTCCAGCGGCCGACCAGCACCCATTTGGCAAGGACGGCAAAACCCGACATGCCGAAGAACACGCCCGCCGAGAGCACCACGCAACGCAGATAGAGCTGAAGCGGGTCGTCGAGCGCTTCATACATCCAGTTGAGGCCGTCGTTGATCGCCCATAACGAGCCATAGCTGTAGAGCCCGTAGAACAGGAGCTGCGCGGTGCCGCAGGTCCAGTAGGCAAGATTCGAGGCTTGGCGGGTGAGGACAGGCTCGTTGGTGGCCGTCGTCATCTCTTCCGGCACGCTCAGGTGCTTGGCCAGGAGCGCCACGGTCGGATAAAGGTAGATGTCGCGCATTGACGCGGTCGCCCATTCCTTCCTGGTGCGCACGCGCGCGCAGAAATGGGCCATCAGCAGCGAATTGGCGCCGAGATCGTCGAAGAAATTGTCCTCGACCGACACCGCGTCGAATTTCAGCACCGTGGCCAGCGCGCCCGCCAGGAAACGCTCGTCGTCATTGCCGGGCGGCACCATCGTGCCCTCGGCCGAAACCCGGACGCTTGTCGGCTTGGGAAGCTGGCGAAGGTCGGCCTTGTTGGAGACAGTCATCGGGATCGCCGGCAATTCCTCGAGGTAGGACGGCACCATGTAGTCCGGCAGGCGGCGCTTCAGCTCGCGGGCGAGATCGGCGCGCGAGATCGGCGGCAGTCCGGTCCTGGGCGCGTAGTAGGCGACCAGTTCCACGCGGCCGGGCTCGATCTCCCAGGTGGTGACGGCGGCCTGCGCGATCGCGGGCTGGTCCATCAGCACCGCCTCGATCTCGCCGAGTTCGATGCGGTATCCGCGGATCTTCACCTGGGTGTCTATGCGCCCGCGATACTCGATCTCGCCGTCGTCGTTGATCAGGCCAAGGTCGCCCGTCCGGTAAATGCGCCGCGACGGATTGTTCGGCAGGTCGAGGAAATCGGCGATGAATTTCTGTTCGGTCAGGTCGGGCCTGTTGAGATAACCCACCGCCAAGCCGATGCCGGCGATGCCGATTTCGCCCAATTCGCCGGGTTCGGCCAGCGCTGGGACCGAAGGGTCGAGAATGACGATCGAATAGGTGGGCAGCGGCGCGCCGATGGTCACCGGCATATCGGGCGTGAGCATGCCCATGGTGGCCGTGACGGTCGCCTCGGTAGGGCCATAGGTATTGAGGATCCGCCGCCCCGGCCGCGACCAGCGCACCACCAGATTGTGCGGGCAGGCTTCGCCGCCCACCAGCAGCATGCGCAGGCTCGGTACGTCGCTTTCGATTGAGGACAGCAGGGTCGGGCTGCAGGCCATGCAGGTCACTTCATTGTGCCGCAGGAAATCGGCGAGTTCCTCGCCAACGAGGGTCAGCGGGCCAGGCGCCGGCACGACGGTCGCACCGGCGGCGAACGGCACCCATATCTCCTCGGCGGAAAAGTCGAAGGCGATGGTCATGCCCTGGTAGACGCGATCGCCCGGCCGGTATCCGTAGGATGCGGCGGCGACGCGTATGAAGTTGACAAAGCTCTGATGGCTGATGGCCACGCCTTTCGGCCGGCCGGTGGTGCCCGAGGTGTAGAGGATGTAGCAGGTGTCGTCGGGCGGCGCCCCGTTTTCGCGCAGCGGCGCGTCGGGCTGCGCCGAGATCTCGGCGGCGGCCGTGTCGATCAGCACATGGGGAACGGGCAGTTCCTGGGCGCGGGACGCATAGGCGGCGAGCGTGACGACCAGCTCCACATTGGCGTCTTCGATGATGAGCGTCATCCGCTCCGCGGGAAATGCGGTGGCGAGCGGCACGAAGGCCGCTCCTGCCTTCATCACCGCGAGCAGCGCGACATAAGTGTCGGCGGAACGGTCCAGAAGCAGCGCCACCCTGCCGCCCGGCCGCACGCCGCGCTCGACCAGCAGGCGGGCGAACTGGTTGGCCCGCCGGTCCAGTTCGCGATAGGTCCAGACGCGTCCTTCGCAGATCACCGCAGGTGCGGACGCAAATGTCTGCGCGAGCTGTTCGAAGACCATGTCGAGGCGCTCGCCGGGTTGACCTTGCCCGGCGAAATCGGCGCCCTTCAGTATCTGGCTGCGCGCGATGGCCCGCGGCGCGACCTTTGCAAGTGCATCGACGCTGTCCAGGCCGCCCCGCGTGGGCTCTCTGCCCGATCTTGCGACTTCCCTGTCCAGTTCGGCGATATCGACACCGTGATCCATGTCCAAAACTTTCTCATCCTGGCCTGGCCAGGCACATTTCGATCATCCCGCCTCGCCGGCAGGCATTTGTCGCCGCCGCTACGATTTGACCGTTGTTGATGAAGGCGGAATGACTGGCGCTTCCAAAAAGGAAGAACCCGGATTCCGACGGCGATGACTGGCTTTGCGCGGCGCCGGTGTTACAAAGTCGGCCGCTCCGTGTTCACCTGTTCGGGAGCATGGGCGCGGGGTAGGGGCAGGAGCACCGATCCGGCGCTGCTGGCGGCGAGCGACATGCCGAGCAGGGCGCCCATCCAACCGTTCGAACCTCGTTGCATTGCCGGCACCACCCCGTTCGCCTGTGCCGCGGCCGTTTTTTCAAGCCGCCGCGGGATGATTATGCCATCCCATCTTTTCGCCAGTTTTTCCCAACTGTTGAATTTTGTTTCTGGAGTGTGTCTGGGCTCTCTTCTCGCCTCTCCGTTTGCCGGCCTTTCGGGGGAGCCGCGGCGCGCATTACCTCCTCTTTGGCGGGTCGAAACGTCGGGAGTGCGCCGTTCCCCCTCGCGGTTTCGGCTTTGCCGTCGGTTGCAGCGTTTGCCCCTCGCTTGCCCGGAACCAGCCTTGATACTCCGCATTCTATAAGCAAGGGCTCAAGGAGCGTGGCGTGAGAGCGATTTTGGGACTGGTCTGCGGCTTCGTGTTGACCCTTGCGGTCTTCGGCAGCGGCCTGGTCTTCGCGGCCTGGCTGCTTGCCGCCAAGCCGGCCCACCAGGCAAGGCCAACCGTCAGCGTGGCGGAACTGTGGACCAAGAAGGCGCGGCCGGTGGACAAGGCGGCACAGAAGTTGCAGCGGGTGCCGGCCGAGCAGCCCGCGCCATCCGATATCGCCCCCAAGGTGCAGCCGGCGGCGCCCGACCCCACGGTGACCGGCTCGGTGGCCTCAGCGGCCGAACAGGCCGAACTGCCGGCTACCCATGTCCGGTGGTGCGCCGACCGCTACCGTTCCTACCGCCCGGACGACAACAGCTATCTCTCCTACAGCGGGCAGCAGCGCCCCTGCATCTCGCCCTATTTCGAGGCCGCCGACCGCGTCGCGCAGCCACCCGCCGCCAGCTACGTCGAGGACAACGAACCGGGCTTGGGCAACTATGCTGCCACGGACGACGGCGCTTCCGCCGACCACATCGACTATTGCTTCAGTCGCTATCGCTCCTACCGGCCGGAAGACAACAGCTACCAGCCATATTCCGGCGGACCCAGGCGCCAGTGCCAGTAGGCGCCAGTGCCAGTAGACGGCCGGCTTGCATGGCGCCTCGTCGCCCTTTCCAGCGGCCGGCGAGCGATCACGCAGAATGTTTGGATCGTTCGGATCGGCGGCGCGTTCATTCCTGACGCAAGGGAGGAATGAAGATGGACAACGACAGGGAAGACAAGATTCGTGAGCGCGCATACCAGATCTGGGAACGCGAAGGCGGCATTCACGGCGATCCCGAGCGGCACTGGCACCAGGCCGAGGCCGAGATCGACCGCGAGGCGGCGTTGCCGCTGACGGCCGGCGATGCGCTGCCCCGCGAGATCGCCAGCTCCGACGTGCTGACGGTCGAGGAACTGGCGGTGCGCACCGGCATATCGGGCGACGAGGCGCAGGAACTGCTCGACCGACTGGGCAACGACCGCGCCGCGATCGAGCAAGCCGCACGCAATCTCGCGACCAAAAGGCGGCGAACTCCCGATGAGGGACAAGCAAAATGATCCGAAAACTCAAGGACGGAAAATACCGCCTTTATTCGCGCAAGAAGGACGAAAAGACGGGGAAGCGGCGGAATTGGGCACGTTCGATACGCGCGAAGCGGCGGAGAAGCATGAGCGGGAGGTGCAGTATTTCAAGGGGCGGTGATGGGCTAACCTGCCGTACTTGGCGTTAGCGATAGCGATACACGACACGGCATCGCCGCCACCTAGAGACAACAGCAAATCCATTTGGAGGGCTCATTCTCTGCATCATTCTCGGATGGGAGCTTTGCGCCCATCTCGGTCATTACGGCAGGCTTGGCCGCCTGCGAAAGCGCACATTGCTCGTGAAGACCGTGAGGGCGCGACTTGCGGCAGAAGCAGACATCGCAGGCTAGTGGCTGCGCAAAGACGCGAGCCAGGTACTGTCAATCAAGCGCTCGGCATGTAACAGTGCTTGCTAATGTACGATGGCAGTTGGGGAAGGATGCCGCTCAACCTTTGGCGGAATGTTCCTTCGGGGGAAAGACCGACATGCAGAACTCAGTGGAAATCGACCTTACTAGCCGACTCGAATCCGCCAACCGGTACATTGCCGAGCTGGAAATCGCCAAAGCGACTGCGTCAATTGAACTTGACCATCTTTCTGCTGAAAACAAGCATCTGCTCATGCATGCGGAGGAACGCACAAAGGAACTGGCCATACTCAACAGCGTCGGCGAGGCGATGGCGAAGACGCTGAATGTCAAGACAGTGACCCGCATCGTCGGCGATAAAGTGCGCGAAATGTTCGGGGCGGACATCACTGAAATCCTGTTGCGTGATGGGATATCCGACAAGATCACTGTCCCATATTCATTCTATCGGGACTATGTAGAGGTGGAGCCTTTTACCATGGGTGGAGGCCTTACCTCCAAGGTCATCTTATCGGGAAAGCCGTTGATCATCGGAACTTTCGAGCAGGCCCTTGGGTTGGGTGTCATTGCGCTCACCGAAGATGAGCGAGCTGAATCCTACATAGGGGTGCCGATCATCGCCGGAGACAGAACTCTGGGCGTCGTGAGCGTGCAGAGTTACCAGAAGAATGCATTCAGCGAAGATCATGTGCGTCTGCTGCAAGGGCTCTCCTCCAGCGTGGGCGTTGCAATCGCCAACGCCCGCCTTTTCGACGAAACCCAGCGACTGCTGAAAGTGACTGAGGACCGCGCAAAGGAACTGGCCATCCTCAATAGCGTCGGCGAGGCGATGGCGAAAACGCTGAATGTCAAGACAGTGACCCGCATCGTCGGTGACAAGGTGCGCGAAATATTTGGCACAGACGTTACTGAGATTCTGTTGCGCGATGAATCATCTGATCTGATCTCCGTGCCCTATGCGTTCTACAAGGATTATCAGGACCCTGAACCATTTGCGATGGGCGAAGGACTGACCTCCAAGGTGATACTGTCTGGCAAACCCCTGGTTTTGGGCTCGAACGAGCAACACATCGAGTTGGGCGCTCTCATGCCTACGGAGGAGGACAGGACCGAATCCTACCTGGCTGTGCCGATCATCGCCGGAGACAAAATTCTGGGCGTTGTCAGCGTACAGAGCTACGAGAAGAATGTCTTCAATGAAGATCATGTGCGTCTGTTGCAGGGACTCTCATCGGGCATGGGCGTCGCCATAGCCAACGCCCACCTTTTCGACGAAACCCAGCGACTACTGAAGGTGACAGAGGACCGCGCAAAGGAACTGGCCATTCTCAACAGCGTCGGCGAGGCGATGACGAAGTCGCTGAATCTGGACACGGTTATTCGCCTCGTGGGCGACAAAGTGCGAGAGGCCTTCGGCACAGAGGTCAGTGAAATTCTGTTACACGATAGTGAGTCCGGCCTGGTCCATGTCCCTTATGCCTACTTTAGGAAGTACCGAGTCATCGAGCCATTTCCAATAGGCATAGGAGTGTCGTCGAAAATCATCGCAACAGGTAAGCCATTGGTCTTTTGCACTCGGGAGGAAGGAATAGAGCTTGGCGCTTATTTTCCCAACGAAGTGGATAGAACCGCATCTTACATAGGCGTGCCGATCAACTCCGGTGAAAGAACACTGGGTGTCGTCAGTGTACAGAGCTACCGGAAGAATGCCTTCGACGAAAACCACGTTCGCCTGCTGCAGACGGTCGCCTCCAACATGGGCGTTGCCATTGCCAATGCCCGCCTGTTCGACGAGACTCAGCGTCTCCTTAAGGTGACAGAAGCCCGCGCCGCCGAGCTGAGCGCCATCAGCACCGTCAGCCAAGCGCTCATCGCCGAGTCGGAACTCGAAAGCACGATCCAGTTGATCGGCAACCAGATGCAGGAAATCTTCGACGCCGATATCGTCTACGTCGCTCTGCTTGACCCGGAAACCAACCTAATCCATTTTCCCTATCAGTTTGGCGAGGCCTTCACCACGCTCACCCTTGGCGAAGGGCTGACAAGCAAGATCATAGAGACTGGCGAGCCGCTGCTCATCAACCAGGATGTGGCAGAACGCGGCGCTCAGATCGGGGCGACCCCCGTCGGCAAGGATGCCTTGTCCTACCTCGGCGTTCCGATCAAAACGGCGCAAGGAACGCTTGGAGTTATCAGCGTTCAGAGTACTACGCGGGAGGGCATTTTTACCGATGACTCGCTCCGCTTGCTTTCTACCATTGCAGCCAACGCCGGCGCTGCCCTTCATAACGCGCAGCTATTCACCGAACTCAAACTGCTGTCCCTTGCGCTGCAACAGGCAAAGGAGGCGGCCGAGGCGGCAAATGAGGCGAAGAGTTCTTTTCTGGCGACGATGAGCCACGAAATCCGCACGCCAATGAACGGCGTGATCGGAATGAGCAACTTGCTGCTTGGTACAAACCTTGACGCTGAACAACGGGAGATTAGCGAGACCATCAGCCACAGCGGCGAAGCACTGCTAACGATTATCAATGACATACTCGATTTCTCCAAAGTTGAGGCCGGCAAGCTGGAGCTCGATCCAAGGCCCTTCGAACTGCGGGAATGCCTTGAGAGCGCAATTGACCTGGTAGCCTCCAAGACCGCGGAGAAGGGGCTCGACCTAGCGTACCTGGTGGAGCCCGGTACGCCTGACGGGATTGTCGCAGACAGCACCAGACTGCGGCAGATTTTGCTCAATTTCCTCAACAATGCTGTGAAATTCACCGAACGGGGTGAAATTGTACTATCGGTGACAAAAGTTCTGCCCGGAGCTGAGGGCGCGGGGATAGCCCACCGCGGAAGCGAAAAGGGCTTGTGCACCCTGCAGTTTGCAGTACGCGATACCGGTATCGGTATTCCCGAGGACCGATTGGATCGCTTGTTCAAGTCCTTCAGCCAGGTCGATGCTTCGACGACGCGGCGCTATGGCGGAACCGGACTAGGGTTGGCGATTAGCAAACGCCTGGCAGAACTGATGGGTGGGGAGGTATGGGTGGAAAGTGTTGAAGGGTCGGGTACGACATTCTTCTTCACGATCCGCGCTGCCGTTGCGCCCGCTCCCAGGCAAGCGCAAATGTCTGTGGCTAAAGTTGAACTCGCGGGTAAGCGGTTGCTGATCGTTGACGACAACGCAACCAACCGGCGCATCTTGTCTCTGCAGGCCCAATCCTGGGCAATGGTACCACACACAACTGAATCGCCTCTCGACGCATTGAGGAGGATTTCAAGCGGCGAAAATTATGACGCCCTCGTGCTCGACATGAACATGCCCGAGATGGACGGCATAGAACTGGCCAAACGATTACGTGGGCTTGGTCAAAGCGGTGACCTTCCACTGATATTGCTGAGTTCCCTCGTGCCCCTTGATGAGAGAAACAGGGCGGATATTGAGAGTATCAAATTTGCGGCCATGCTTCCTAAGCCGATCAAGCCCTCGCCACTCCTCAATGCTTTCATGTCGGTCTTTGCCGAGGCTTCGACGCGTTCGACCAAGCCTGATCAACCCAAGGGGCCATTCCTCGATAGCGAAATGGCGACAAAATTGCCGCTTCGGATCCTGCTGGTTGATGACAACATCACCAATCGGAAGATTGGCTCCAAGGTGCTTGAACGGCTTGGCTACAAGGTAGATTTGGCGGTGGATGGAGAGACGGCGATTTCGTCATTCGCCAAGGGACAACACGATGTCATCCTGATGGATATCGAGATGCCGGACATGGACGGCCTCGAAGCCACAAGGTTGATCCGCTCATCAGGCTCCGGGGATTCGCTGCAGCCTTTCATCGTGGCGCTTACCGCCAATGCAATAGCCGGGGACCGCGAGCGGTACCTGGAAGCTGGAATGGATGATTACCTAAGCAAGCCGCTGCGAGTGGAGGAGTTGGTCGCCTCGCTGAAACGCGCGCCCAAGCACAACTGACGACAAAGGTCTGGTCATGGCTGTTGCACAGGAAGCTCTGGACAAGCTCCTTGATCTCATAGGTGGGGATCAAGACTCTCTGGCCGAACTCATTGAGAGTTTTCTGAATGAATCCCCGTTGCTCGTCGAGCAGATGCGCCGCGCTGCAGAATCCGGCGACCGTTCAGGCCTTGGACGGGCTGCCCATACACTGAAATCGAGCGCACGGGACTTCGGCGCGAACCAGCTTTCCGCGCTTTGCGAGGCGATGGAAAAATCCTGCCGCGATGGTCTGCCCAGCGGGGCCACGACGGAAGTGGAACTCATCGCGGGCGAGTGCGACACGGCGAAACAAGATCTCAGCTCGCGCCTTGCCGATTTGAAAAGAGGGGGATCAGAATGAGCATAGTATCGGAGACTCAACCACCTGAGGCTCGCGCAACTGAGGCTCGCATACCTGAGGGAGCGCGCGTCCTCATAGTCGATGACTCAGGCACTGTGCGCCTGAAACTCAGCAAAGCCATCCAAACGCTCGGCCATGAAACAACAGCCGTCGCGAGCGGCAAGCTGGCGCTCGAACAGGTTGCCCAGAATTCATTTGACCTCGTTCTCCTTGATATAGTCATGCCCGAAATGGATGGTTTCGAGGTGCTCAAGGCCCTCAAGTCTTCGCGAGCCACTCGCGATCTGCCGGTGATCGTCATTTCGGCGCTCGATGAAGAAATGAGCAGCGTGATAAGCGCCATCGAGCTTGGCGCGGAAGACTTTCTGCCAAAGGACTTTGAACTCGCTCTACTCAAGGCACGTGTTGCCACCTGCATCGAGAAAAAAAGACTCCGCGACGTTGAGACGGAATATCTGCGGCAGGTGGCCAAGCTGACCAGGGCGGCCGCCACCTTGGAGACCGGGCGGTTCAATCCTTCGAAGCTTGGCATCCGCGATTTGGCAAACCGTACAGATGGTCTCGGCAAGCTCGCCACCGTGTTCGCGACAATGGCCCAGAAGGTCTACGAGCGAGAGCGAAGGATGCGGCAGAATATTCGCACGTTTCGCGGCGCTCTACTGCTGCTGGCATGTGGTGGGTTATGGGGAATCGTCGTGCCACTTTCTAAGATGGCTTCGCTCGTTGAGGCTCATCCGGTCGGATTGGCAATCTTCATTGATATCATCGGAGCTGTATTCTGCATCGGGATTAGTGTGAAGCGACAGACAATGCCGAGCCTCAAGGATCTCACGCGAGCGGATTGGAAGTTCATCCTTGGTTTTGCGTTCATTAGCTCGGTGATCAACCAGGTCCTGGTCTATTGGGTGGCAAGCAAGCTCCCAGCTTCTATCGTCTCCATTGTCATCGTGCTCGAGGGATTTGCTGTCTTCTTGTTCGCCGCTCTGATGCGGACCGAAGCTCCGAATTTGAAGCGCTTTTTAGGGCTTGGATTGGGTCTCGTCGGCATCTTCATCATTCTCCTCTACGGAGAGCCCGGAGAAATGGCCACCAGTTGGGTGTGGCTTGTCATTGCTCTTGTAGTCCCGGTCACTTATGCGGCCGAGGATATCTATCTCTCAGAGTCCAAGCCCGCCAACATCGATAACGTTGCCCTGTTCGGCATCACGCTCGTTGTCTCGGTTCTGATGCTGATCCCACTTGCCGCTTTTTATCAGGACTTCATACCGTTTGATCTATTGGCCGGTCGGCTTGGCGTCATCGTCTTGCTGATGGCTGCCGCCGGCAATTTGGCGATGCTGCTCTTCATTCTGCTGATCTCCAGCACTGGTGCTGTCTTCGCCAGCCAGAACGCCTACGCAGGGACAGCAGCCGGCATATGCTGGAGTATGCTGTTGCTTGGAGAGGCGATACCAGCTCTGACCTGGGCCTCTCTCGCACTGGTCGTCATCGGTCTCCTGATGGTCGAGCCCAAGCAGGAGGCCGAGGAAGAACCCCCGGTGCTCGACGACTCGCTGGAGGAATTTGTGCCGCGGCTTGATCTGCTGCCGTTACCCACCGAGTGAAAGATCGGAGGCCGATAAGTGATGCGCCCGCAGTCAAGCTGACAAGTGGCTCATGGCAGTTGCTGCCGCCCAGGTAAGCAGGTTGGATGCGCAGGCGGCTCTCTGGGCCAGTCATCCCGAATCCAGACCTTCGGCTTCCGGCCCCCTATCAAAACGCACAATGTGTCGCCAGTTGGCTTCCCCAGTCCGCGTTAGCCGATCCTCCTGTTTCATGCGGGCTGCCAAGTAGTTATCCCCCTCATTAACCATTCGTTAACCATTTCCTCGCTAGCGTTTACCTCTCAGTAAGGATTCGCCAGCCGTGACCTTTGCCGCCCCCCTCGAGGCCAAATCCATTCGCTTTCGGGCCCGTTCCTTCGTTGCTTTCACATTAACCCCGGAAGTGCCTTTGGCGGCTTGGCTGGAGGGGCTGGACCATTGGATCGGCAACTCGCCCGGCTACTTTGCCGGGCGCCCGGTGCTGCTCGATCTCAACGCTTTGAAGCCCGCGGCGAGCGAGATCGCGGCGCTGGTGGCGGAGCTTGGGACGCGCGGCATCCGGATCTATGCCATCGAGCTCGAAGGCGCTTCGCTCGGCGCCGAACTGCCGCCGCTGCTCGTCGGCGCCAAGGAGGCGACGACGGATGGGCTGTTGCCCGGCCGCAAGGGGGCTGGGATGGCGCGGGAGGAGGGTTCCGGCAGATCGGATGGCAAGGCCGAGGGCAGGGCGCCAGACCACGGTATGGAAGCGAGCGCGGATGCTGGCAGCGATGGCAAAGGCAAGGCTGGCGCAAGCAAGGCGGGCGAAAGCGAGCGGCACGCCGCACAATACGATTCAGGAACGCTGATGATCAAGTCGCCGATCCGTTCCGGCCAGACGATCATGCATGCGCATGGCGATGTCGTCGTGCTCGGCTCGGTTGCTTCCGGTTCGGAGATCGTCGCCGCCGGCTCGATCCATGTCTACGGCACGCTGCGCGGGCGCGCTTCGGCGGGGGCGCTCGGCGACACCGGCGCGCGCATCTTCTGCCGCAAGAACGAGGCCGAGCTTCTGTCGGTCGACGGCTGGTACGTCACCGCCGAGGAAATGGAAGGCGTTTCGCGCGGCAAGCCGGTCCAGGCCTATCTCGAAGGCGACGGGCTGCGCGTCGAGCCGCTTCGGTGAGCGGCCGGGATTTCAGTACCGGGCGGCCTGCCAGGACAACAACAAACCAACAACAACGGAGGCATTTTTCATGGGCAAGGTAGTGGTGGTCACCTCGGGCAAGGGGGGCGTCGGCAAGACCACCTCGACGGCGGCCCTCGGTGCGGCCGTGGCCAAGACCGGCAAGAAGGTGGCGCTCGTCGATTTCGACGTCGGCCTGCGCAATCTCGACCTGATCATGGGCGCAGAGCGGCGGGTGGTGTTCGACCTCGTCAACGTCATCCAGGGCACGGCCAAGCTGTCGCAGGCGCTGATCCGCGACAAGCGGCTGGAGACGCTGTTCCTGCTGCCGGCCTCGCAGACGCGCGACAAGGACGCGCTGACCGAGGAAGGCGTCGGCCAGGTCATCGAGAAGCTGCGCTCGGTGTTCGACTACGTGTTCTGCGACAGCCCGGCCGGCATCGAGCGCGGCGCGCAGCTCGCCATGCGCTTTGCCGACGAGGCGGTCATCGTCACCAATCCGGAAGTGAGCTCGGTGCGCGATTCCGATCGCATCATCGGCCTGCTCGACGCCCGCACCATGCGCGCCGAGCAGGGCGAGCAGATCGCCAAGCACGTGCTGGTGACGCGCTATGACGCGGCGCGCGCCGCGCGCGGCGAAATGCTCTCGATCGACGACGTGCTGGAAATCCTGTCGGTGCCGCTGCTCGGCATCATCCCCGAGAGCCAGGATGTGCTGCGCGCCTCCAACCTCGGTTCGCCGGTGACGCTGTCGGAGCCGCTCAACTCAGCCGCCCGCGCCTATCTCGACGCCGCCAAGCGGCTGGAGGGCGAGGATTTGCCTGTCGTCGTTCCCTTCGAGCGCAAGGGCTTTCTCGACCGTCTGTTGGGAAGGAGGGCGGCATGAACGTGTTCGACCTCTTCCGGCGGCGCTCCAGCGCGCCCGTGGCGCGCGAGCGGCTGCAAGTGCTGCTGGCCTACGAGCGCCGCAACCGCAGCCAGCCCGATCTCGTCTCCATCCTGCGCGAGGAGATCATGGCCGTCATCGCCAAGCACGTCCAGATCGACCAGGATTACCTGCAGGTATCGATGGACCGCGGCGAGACCATGTCGACGCTGGAAATCGACATCCAGATCCCGAACAAGAGCGCCGCGCCAATGGCGATCTCGGCCTGATCTTCATCTCCCCCTGCTGGGGGAGGGTCGATCCGCAAAGCGGACCGGCTGCGGCTGCGCCAGCACTGCCAGGAGCGGGTTCGTCGCCCCGCCTGGCGAGATCCAGGTTTTCCAAGGCCGCGGCAATGGTTGCTCGCGGCCCAAAACCCCTCCATTGTCCCGAACTGTCGTCCCCCAAAAGGGGGGCTTCCCCTGCGCAATCGGTGCATGTAAGGATATGTTAGCAACTCGTTAAGTGCCAGTTGGGATATGCGTAAGGAGTTCGGGCATGAACTTCAAGGCCCTGATCAAGCGTGCCGAGGACGTAGACAAAGCATTCCAGGAACTGCAGATCGAGGTGGCCGACGCGCTGGATTCCAGCCTGAGCGCCGAGGACCGGGAGCCACCAGCCGGCGACGACGTCCCGGATCCCGCGGCAAGTCTTTACGACGCGCCGCCCGAAGCGAACGCGGCAGATTCGGACAGTGCGGATGATACGGACAGTCCCGGAACCGCTCCAAGACTGACGTCCCATACCCAGACCCGGCTGGCTGCATTAAGTGCCTTCGAAGGGCTCTTCCACGACGCCAGGGACTATCTGGAGGAGATCAACGGCAAGTTGTCGGAGATCGCGACGTCACACCATCTGACACGCGAATTCCTCAACATCCTCCACAGCGACATTCTTCGCGCCAACGAGCTGGAGCTGGCGAATGCCGGCCTGACCGCGGACCAACGAACGCTGTCGGAAAAGCTGCACGACGCGACGAGAAAGCTCCGCGAGCGCGAAGGCGCTTTCGAAGTGCTGCAACAGCGCGAGGCAAGCCTGGTTCAGGACAGGGAGGCGCTTCGTTCAGCGCTTGCGGCGGTAAGGCTGGAACTCGTGGAGACAGCCAATGCGCAAGCAAAACGCGAAGCGGAGTTTGGCGACATCGCCAAGCGGCTGACCGCCAGGACGGTCGAGGCCAACAGGCGCCTGCGCGAGAGCAAGATGCTGCGGGAAAAACATGTCAGCCTGTCGATCGATCTCGACAAGGCGCTGAAGCGGGAATCCCAGGCGCGCCATAGGCTCGACGAACTCTCGACGATCCATGCCAGCGAAGCCGCGCGGCTTGCGGAACTGCTGGCCGCGCTCGGCAAGAGCGAGAAAGAGGAGATGCGGCTCCAGAAGTCGCTCGAGGCCGCGCAGGCGAAGCTGTCGGAAGTGACAGAAGAGGCCCGCATGATGGACGGCGACAGGGAAGCCGAGCAGGCTCGCAGCCAGGCGGAAATGCGCGGGTTGCGTTCCGAGATGCAGGACCTGCAATCGCGGCTGGAGCAGGCCTCGAACGAGAACAGCGACGCTGCCGCCGAAATCGCCAGGCTCAAGAGCAACCTGAACGACGCCCTGACCGAAAAGAAAGTCGCCGACGAAAGATTGTCCGCGCTCACCAGTGAGAGCGAAAACGACAGGATGAGCCTTTCGAAAGTGAACGCCAATCTTTCGCAGCTCACGCTGCAACAGGCATCGGAACAGATACAGCTCGACGTCCAGAAGCAGGAATGCGAGGATCTCAGAGCCGAAATCGTGTCACTCAACGCCAGGATCAAGGAGTTGCTGCCCTACGAGCGCCTCCACAAGGCCACTAACGGCAGGCAGCACGAGACCGTGGTCGAGATTACCGGCGCTGTGGCGAAGAAAGCCCGTGCAGCGGGCAGGCGGCGCATCCCCAGGAACCTCCGCGCGACACCGTAGCTCACTTCGCGCGATGTGCTTCCGCTCCCGCTTTGCCTGGGAGAAAGGGAAGCCGCGATCCTTCGCGCCCGCTCTGTCCTGCTGGCGTATCAATCTCACCACCCCCGCGTCCAATCACACCGCCTCGAACACCACAGTCTGCGCCAGCCCGCCGCCCCGGCGGTTCTCCAGCGTCACCGTTCCCCCGTAGCGCTCGATGATTTCCTTGGCGATGGCGAGGCCGAGGCCGGCGCCCGGGATGGATTGCTGGCGGCCGGGGTCGACGCGGAAGAAGGGCTCGAACGCCTTGTTGATGAGATCGGGCGGAATGCCGGGCCCGGTGTCGGAGATGCTGAGCACGGCGCGCCTGTTCGCCACGGCAAGGGCGATGGTGCAGGCCTTGCCGTGGGTGGCGGCGTTGACGATCAGGTTGCGCAGCGCCCGGCGCAGGCCGAGCGCGCCGGCCCGCACCGAAACCTTGTCGAGGTGCCCGACCGACACGGCACGGCCGAGCGACACCATCTCGGCTTCGATGTCGCGCACCATCCTCTCCAGATCGACCGGCTCGACGGCATCCTGGTTCACCTCTTCGCGCACCAGCCTTATGGCGCTGTCGGCGATGCGGTCGAGCTCGTCGAGGTCGTGGAGCCATTTGTCGCGCTCCTCATCGAGGAATTCGGCGCGCAGCCGCATGCGCGTCATCGGCGTGCGCAGGTCGTGGCCGGCGGCGGCGACCAGGCGCATGCGGCTCTCCATAGCGGTCTTCAGCCGGGACGAGAGCTGGTTCAGCGCATGCGCCGTCGCCTTGACCTCGGCCGATCCCACTTCCGGAACCGCCGCCAGCATGCCGTCCGAGCCGATCTTGGAGACGGCGGCCTCCAGCATTTCGAGCGGCCGGATCAATACCGAGGTGAAATAGACCGAGACGGCGGTGGCGCCGGCCACGATCAGCGAGATCCACCCGGCCAGCACCAGCCACTCCCGTCTCGGCGGGGTGATGTGGGGAACCTCCATGATCGCCCAGCGATTGTCGGGCAGGCGCACCGAGGCGAGATGGGGCTCGCCGGCTTTCTCGCTGACGACGGCCGCAATGTCGAGGCCGCGGCGGCGCAGCAAGTCGCCGAGCATTGCCGTCTCTTCGCGATCGACCTTGCCGCCGGCCGGATGGTCGCTCATCTCGACCCGCAGGACGTCCGGAAGCGGGCCGGGCAGCAGCCGCACCATGAGTTCCATCTGCTGGGCGACCCAGGGCATGGTGAGTTCCGGCGGCGGCCCGCCGCCGCGCACGCTGATGACGGCGGCGGTCGCCAGGGCGACGACGCCGACGATCGAGGCAACCAGCAAGAGGATAAGGCGCCGGCGCAGCGAGTTCACGCCTGGCCCTCCACCGTCTCGACGCGCGCGGTGAACTGGTAGCCGCCATTGCGCACGGTCTTGAAAAGCGGACCGTCGCCGGTGTCGGTGAACTTGCGGCGCAGCCGGCTCATCAGCACGTCGACCGAGCGTTCGAGCGGGTCGCGCTCGCGGCCTTGCGTCAGATCGAGCAGCTGATCGCGCGACAGAAGCCGGCCGGGGCGGTCGAGGAACACCTGCAAAAGGTCGAACTCGGCGCCGGTGAGGTCGATCGCAGCGCCTTGCGCGTCCGTCACCTTGCGGGTGTCCGGCTCCAGCCTGTGACCAGCGAAGCGGTAGATGCGCGGGCGCGGCGGGGCGGGCGCTTCCTCGGGCGCCGAGCGCCTCAGCACGGCGCGGATGCGGGCGGTGAGTTCGCGCGGATTGAACGGCTTGCCGAGATAGTCGTCGGCGCCGAGTTCCAGACCGATGATGCGGTCGACATCCTCCTTCAGCGCCGTCAGCAGGATGACGGGAATGTGCGGCTTGCGATCACGCAAGGCGCGGCAGATGTCGAGCCCCGAGCCGTCCGGCAGCATGACGTCGAGCACGACCAGGTCGAAGTTGCCCGAGGCGAGCCTCTGCTCGCACTCGCGCCGGTCCGCCGCCACCGAGACACGAAAGCCCTGGCCGTCGAGATAGCGGCCGAGCAGCGTCCTGATCTCGCGGTCGTCGTCGACGACGAGGATATGGGGTTGTGAGTGCATTGCGGGTGACCTTGCTTGGCGCCGACTATAGAGAGAGCCGCGCCCGAGCGGCATGGAAAATTGCAACGCAATGTTTCCGGCCGGGGCGCGGAAACATTCGGAAACAAATTGCCCTTTTGCGGAAACCTTCGTCAACACGCCGACGCGAAGCAGACAAAGACGCTTCCTATCCTCATGGCCATCCGAAGCATGTCGGGCTGACGGCCCGCTGTCTCAACGCAACCTTGTCCAAGTCCCGGTCGGCTACATCTTATGAACGATACCCAGCGCTGCCCGGCCGGTTCCTGGCGGAACGATCCGATGCCGGCAGCCAGGCGGCGACCGAAACTCCAGCCGAAAGCTCACTCAAGTCATGCCCATCCAGTCTTGCCAGTCTCTTCTGCCGGCCAAGCCACGCCGGCTCGCGCCCTGGGGCGCGATGCTCGTCACGATCGTTCTTCTGGCGGCCTGTTCGCAGGAGCAGGGCCAGCCTCCCGCGGGCATGGGCGGGGTCGGCAAACCGGAAGTCGGCGTCGTAACGCTGCATCCGCAATCGGTCGCGATCACGGCCGAATTGTCGGGACGCACGGCCGCATCGCTGATCGCCGAGGTGCGCCCGCAGGTGAACGGCATTATCCAGCAGCGCCTGTTCAAGGAGGGCAGCGAGGTGGCGGCGGGACAGCCGCTCTACCTCATCGACCCGGCAAGCTACAAGGCCGCCTATGACAGCGCGGTCGCGGCCCGGCAGAAGGCGGAAGCGGCGGTGCCTACAGCGCAGGCCAAGTTCGACCGCTACGCCGGCCTTTTGAAGCAGAACGTTGTTTCCAAACAGGATTATGACGATGCCGCCGCCACGCTGGCGCAGGCACAGGCGGATGTCGCCTCGGCCAGGGCCAGCGCGGAAACCGCGCGCATCAGCCTCGACCGCACCTCGATCACCGCTCCCATCGCCGGCCGCATCGACAAGTCGACACTGACGCCCGGCGCGCTGGTCACCGCCAACCAGGATACGGTGTTGACCACCATCCGCTCGCTCGATCCGATCAATGTCGACGTCACGCAGTCGAGCACCAACCTGCTCAATCTGCGCCAGGCGATCTCGGAAGGGCGGCTGAAGTTCAGCGGCCCCAATGTCAGCGTCAAGCTGAAGCTCGAGAATGGCAGCATCTATGCGCAGACCGGCAAGCTGGAATTCGCCGGCGCCAATGTCGACCAGAGCACCGGCACCTTCGCGCTCAGGGCCGAGTTCCCCAATCCCGACCGGCTGCTGCTGCCGGGCATGTATGTGCGGGCGCTGGTCGAGGAGGGCGTCGCGCAGAACAGTTTCCTGGTACCGCAGCGCGGCGTCAGCCGCAACACCAAGGGCGAGCCGACGGCCATGGTCATCAATGCGCAAGGCAAGGTCGAGACGAGGGTGCTCGCCGTGCGCAACAGCGTCGGCAACAACTGGCTGGTCGATTCAGGCGTCGGCGACGGCGACCGCGTCATCGTCGAAGGCATGCAGCTCGTGCGCCCCGGCGGCGATGCGACCGGCGTCGAAGTGACGATCGACGAGGCGACCGGCGAGATCAAGGACCGCGGGCAGACGTCGGCGGTACCCGCTCCCGCCAATGGCGCCGGCGGCCAGCAACCGGCGCCTGGCGCCTCGACCGGGAACTGAGCCGATGTCCGCATTCTTCATCAACCGGCCGATCTTTGCCTGGGTGATCGCCATCGTGATCATGCTGGGCGGCCTGCTGGCGCTGACCACGCTGCCGATCTCGCAATACCCGCAGATCGCGCCGACCACGGTCAATATCAGCGCGACCTATCCGGGCGCCGATGCGCAGACGGTCGAGAATTCGGTGACCAAGGTCATCGAGCAAGGCATGACCGGCATCGACAATCTCGACTATATGACGGCGACCTCGACCTCGACCGGTTCGGCCTCGATCACGCTGACCTTCACCAGCGCGGCCGATCCCGACACCGCACAGGTGCAGACGCAGAACAAGCTGCAATTGGTGCAGTCGCAGCTGCCACAGGTGGTGCAGAGCAACGGCATAACCGTCTCCAAATCATCGACCGGCTTCCTGATGGTCATCGGCTTCGTCTCCAGCGACGGCAAGATGAACTCGACCGATCTCGCCGACTATGTCGACGCCACCATCAACGACACGCTGAAGCGCGTCGAAGGTGTCGGCTCGACGCAGCTTTTCGGTTCAGGCTATGCCATGCGCATCTGGCTCGACCCGGACCAGCTCGCCAAATACGCGCTTATGCCGAATGACGTCGCAACCGCGATCGAGGCACAGAATACGCAGGTTTCGGCCGGCCAGCTAGGCGGCCTGCCGGCGCGCAAGGGCCAGCAGCTCAACGCGACGGTAACGGCCAAGAGCCGGCTGCAGACCGCCGAACAGTTCCGCAACATCATCCTGAAGAGCCAGACGGACGGCTCGCTGGTTCGCCTCAACGACGTCGCCACCGTCGAGCTCGGCGCCGAAAGCTATACGACGCAGGCCAACTACAACGGCAAGCCGGCGGCGGGCGTCGCCGTCAGCCTGGCGACCGGCGCCAATGCCATCAGCACGGCCGAAGCGGTGCGCACGACGATCAACCGCCTGAGCTCGACTTTCCCGCAAGGGGTCGAGGTCGTCTATCCCTACGACACCTCGCCCTTCGTGCGGCTGTCGATCGAGGAGGTGGTCAAGACGCTGGCCGAGGCGATCGTGCTGGTATTCCTGGTGATGTTCATCTTCCTGCAGAACCTGCGCGCCACCATCATCCCGACCATCGCCGTGCCGGTGGTGCTGCTCGGCACGTTCGGCGTGCTGGCGCTGTTCGGCTATTCCGTCAACACGCTGACCATGTTCGCCATGGTGCTCGCCATCGGCCTTCTGGTCGACGACGCCATCGTCGTCGTCGAGAATGTCGAGCGCGTCATGCAGGAGGAAGACCTGTCGCCGAAAGAGGCGACGCGCAAGTCGATGAACGAAATCACCGGCGCGCTGATCGGCATCGCCACCGTGCTGTCGGCGGTGTTCGTGCCGATGGCTTTCTTCGGCGGCTCGACCGGCATCATCTACCGGCAGTTTTCGGTCACCATCGTCTCGGCAATGGTGCTGTCGGTGCTGGTCGCGCTGGTGCTGACGCCGGCGCTTTGCGCCACCATCCTGCGGCGGCCCAAGGACCATGCGACGCAGACGGGTCCATTCGGCTGGTTCAACCGTGTCTTCGACCGCGGCACGACGGCCTACCGCGACGGCTCGCATGGCATCATCAAGCGGGGCAAGCGCTTCCTCGTCGTGTTCCTGGCCATCGTCATCGCCATGGGCTGGATGTTCGCGCGGCTGCCGAGTTCGTTCCTGCCGGAAGAGGACCAGGGCATATTGATCACCAGCGTGCAGCTGCCGGTCGGCGCGACGCAGGACCGTACCGAACGCGTGCTGACAGAGGTGACCGACCATTATCTCAAGGAAGAGAGGGACGCGGTCGAAGGGGTCTTCACCGCCTCCGGCTTCGGTTTCGGCGGCGCCGGTCAGAATGTCGGCATCGCCTTCGTGCGGTTGAAGGATTTCGACCTGCGCAAATCGCCGGCCTTGGCGGCGCAGGCGATCGCCGGCCGCGCCATGGGCGCCTTCGCCAGGATCAAGGATGCGCAGGTGTTCGCGCTTGCTCCGCCCGCCATCCAGGGGTTCGGCAACACCAACGGCTTCGATTTCTACCTGCAGGACGTCAACGGCACCGGCCATGACGCGCTGATCCACGCGCGCAACCAGCTTCTCGGCCTTGCCGGGCAGAGCAAGGTGCTGGCCAACACAAGGCCCAACGGCCAGGAGGACCAGCCGCAATTCTCCGTCGATATCGACCAGGAAAAGGCGAGCGCGCTGGGCGTCAGCCTCGCCGATATCAACAACACGCTATCGACCGCCTGGGGCAGCGACTACGTCAACGATTTCATCGATCGCGGACGGGTGAAGCCGGTCTATCTGCAAGCGGCTCCGAATTTTCGCATGCAGCCGGAAGACCTGAACAAATGGCAGGTCCGCAACTCCAGCGGCGCCATGGTGCCGTTCTCGGCCTTCGCGTCCAGCCACTGGACGTTCGGCTCGCCGCGGCTCGAACGCTACAATGGTTCGGCGGCGGTCGAGATCCAGGGGGCGGCGGCCGCGGGCGTGAGTTCGGGCGCTGCCATGGACGAGATCGACAGGCTGATGGCCGAGCTGCCCGCCGGCTATTCCCACGAATGGACCGGGCTGTCGCACCAGGAGCGGCTTTCCGGCAATCAGGCGCTATCGCTCTATGCGATCTCGACGCTGGTCGTGTTCCTGTGCCTGGCAGCGCTCTATGAGAGCTGGTCGATCCCGTTCGCAGTCATGCTTTCGGTGCCGATCGGCATCTTCGGCGCGCTGTTGGCGGCAAGCCTGTTCGGCCAGACCAACGACGTCTACTTCAAGGTCGGCCTGCTGACCACGATCGGCCTCGCCGCCAAGAACGCCATCCTGATCGTCGAATTCGCCATCGAGCGGCAGACGGCCGGCATGGGGCTCGTCGAGGCGACGCTGGAAGCGGCACGACAGCGGTTGCGGCCGATCCTGATGACGTCGCTGGCCTTCATCCTCGGCGTCACGCCGCTCGCGATCGCCAGCGGCGCCGGGTCGGGCGCGCAGAACTCGGTCGGCATCGGCGTCATGGGCGGCATGATCGCGGCGACGGTGATCGGCGTGTTCCTGGTGCCACTGCTGTTCGTCACAGTGCGCCGCATCTTCAAGGGCAAGGCGGCCAAGCAGGTTTCCGGGCAGGATACTGGACGGGATACAGGCGAGGCGCTGGCAACGGCCAACCAGCAATAAGGTGCTGCAAAGCCGCGTCCTTTTGGCGACCAACTACATCGGCTGGGACGGTGCGGTCGACAGCGCCAGACCCGAGATCGTCGACGTCAAGACCGGGCCACGGCTGGCCTCGAAAGTGGCGCCTTGAACGATGTTCGGCTCACGGAAGCGGCTGTCCCGTCGTGCTTTAGCGGGTTATCGCTTATCAGCCCCTGACGCCGAGCCCGTGCCTGTCATGCAGGGCCGGCGGCTCGGCGCGGCCTTCGTCGTCATCGGCATTGCGCGCCGCCGGCGGCTTCGCGAACACGGCAGCGCTGTCACTCGCCCGATGCGGGGCGTTCAGTCCGATCTGGCCTGCGGCGAGCTGCGCGAACTGGGCCCGCGAGGAGACCTGCAATTTGCGATAGATGTTGTTCATATGAATTTTCAGCGTGCCGTTCGAGATGCCGATTTCGAACGCGATCTGTCCGCCTGGCTTGTCGGATGCGGCCAGTACGGCAATTTCCATCTCGCGCCTTGTCAACCGCTGCGAGAGCTTCTGCCATTTGATGCGGCGCGACGCTTCGACTTCGAGGGCCTCGCCGACGATTTCAGCGGGCAACCAGTGGCCGCCGCCGGCGACCAGGCGGATACAGTTCAGCAGCGTCCCGACCGGGGCCTCCTTCAACACGATGCCGGCGATGCCAGCCATGACCGCATCGTAGAGCTGACCTTGCGATGCGCCGGCCGTCAACAGCACGCAGCGCGTGGCCAGCGCCTCCTTGCCGAGTTCGACGGCAACGTCGAGCCCGCTGAACCCCGGCATGTTCAGGTCGATCACCGCGACATCGGGCGGCTCTTGCCGGATCATCGTCAACGCACTCCTGCCATCCAGCGCCGATCCGACGACCCTATAGCCGGGGGCGCCGCCAATCAGGTTCTCAAGGCCATGCAGGACCAGCGGATGATCGTCGACGATGAATACCGTGGTGACCATCGTCAGTCCTCTTGAAGCCCGATTGCCGGGGAGGGCGGAAGCCTGCCGCCATCGCTCGGAATGGCAGGAAAGGCAATAATGCCGCCGGGCGTTAGGTACGAGCCAGGCATGGAACGGCCGGGTTTCAACCGCAGCGGCCGCCGGACAGCAAAACGCGATGCCGGATCAGGGCCGTTTTCATCCAGTCGAGGCGACGGTCGCCTATGCTCGATCTCGAACAATTTTCCTCCTCCCCGGAGCGGACATGGCCCAGCAGCGCCTTGCGCCCTGATCGCTTCCTGGACGGCAACGACCTCGAACGCGGCTCGCACCTCCTCATGCGAGAGCACATCCCAGCAGCAGCATCGCGCTTCCAACAAATATTAGCAAACACTAAATGAATTCCAGCGCTTTGCCGGCAGCAGAGGTATCGGCGCCGGAGTGAAAGCAGGCGCGATGCCGCGGCATCATTGCCAGTCTGTCGCTCTGTGATATTACGGAAATGTTGGCAATATCCTCCTCAACCAAGTAAAACTCGAAAGATGTTTCGACAATTACGACATAATTCAAATTCTGATCCTTATTATGTTAGCTTTCTACGACGTTAAATTTGCCCTCCCATCTATAACCACGGTTATATGGACGGACCATTTGCAACCTGCGTAATATGGTTAGGGGAATATTAAGGCTCAGGCGATCGGTGTCGATCGCGCGAGTCTGGGGTGTGGGGCGTGAGCGTGACAGGCAGTTCGACGGCATGTGGTCTGTCATCAGGCAATAGTTGGCGAAGCGAGTTCAGACCTCGCCGCCGTGTCGTGGGTTTCCAAATTCGCCCCCCTTCTTTCACCAAAGCGCTTGCTTGTCGGCATGCCGCGTCCGCGGACGCGGCTCGAAGCTTGTGATCAACCGGGGTAGACGGCGGCGGCTCGACCGCTGACCGGACAACAATGTGGAGGAAACGACAGTGGCAGATCTGGGCGATGGCGTCATTCTCGAGGCAACGACCATTGGGTCGGGAACCGGCAATTACGATTCCTTCCTGCGGCTGCAGGCGACGGGTATCGAGGAGGGCTTCAATACCGATCAGAACGGCAACGTTCTCGACAACAAATCGTCCTTCACGAACGACCTGCAATACGGCGATATTCAATCAATCAGTATCGGCGGCGTCGACTACATCGAGTTTCGGCTGGACCTCAACGAGAGCAACAATCAGGCAAACGGCGACATCAGCCTAACCGGGCTGGACATCTATCTTTCCGGCACTGGGGCGACCCTTGCCGACTACACTGCGGACTTTGCAGGATTTACCTCCGTCTTTCATCTGAGCGCCGACCAATTGCTGATCGATGCCAACCATGGATCGGGAACGGACGACTATCGGGTGCTCATCCCGGTCAGCGTCTTTACGGCAGCCGGCGCCACAGCCGGATCCTATGTGACGCTGTTTTCCAGCTTCTCCGGTTCCAATGGCGGCTTCGAGGAGTGGCGCACCACGACGGCGCCTGGTTCCGTTCCCGATACTCCTGGAATCGGCATCGACAAGGTCACGATCGACGACTCGGCAATTGGCGATGACCTGACGGTGTTCGCCGGCGAGGCGATCAGCTGGCAATATACGGTGAGCAACACCGGCAATGTCGCCCTGTCGAACATCTTGGTAACCGACGACCAGGGTGTGCTTGTCTCCGCCGTGCTGGGGGTCGACCACCAGCACAATATCGGCGACGTCAACAATGACGGCAAGCTCGACACCACCGAGACCTGGACGTTCACGGGCAGCGGCACGGCCATTGCTGGCAACTACGCCAATATCGGCCACGTTTCCGGTTCGGCCGGGGCGGTTAGCGTTACCGACGATGACGGCTCCAGCTATTTCGGCGCCGATCCGCATATCACGCTCGACAAGAAGACCAACGGCGCCGATCACGACCTCAACCTCTTCCAGGGCCAGCCCGTGACCTGGACCTATGATGTCAATAACGACGGCAATGTCGCGCTCAACAATATCGTCGTGACCGACGACAACGGCACCGCGGGCACCGGCGACGACATCCATCCGCTGGCGATCCTCAGCGGCGGCTTCAACAGCGGCGACACCGACATGGACGGCGTGTTCGACATCGGCGAAACCTGGCATTACCAGGCGACGGGCATCGCGCAGCTCGGCAGCTACGTCAACAATGCCACGGCCGTCACCGATCCTTATGTCGACACGGCCGGACATTCACGCACGCCGACCAGCACCGATAGCAGCGACTATGAGGGTTTCTCCAACAAGGCTCTGACCCAAGGTTTCTGGGGCAGCCATGCCGACGCATGGGACAATATCGCCGGCAACGAAGGCAATCCGACCAAGAGCACGGTCGCCAGTGGCGTGCTGTCCGGTCTCGACGTCAACCCGAGCGTGGACAATCCAGCCACTGCCGGTGTCGACGAGAGCAAGTATCTGTTGCTCGGGGATTCGAACCACAATGGGCTGGTCGACGACGCCCATGATCTATGGATTTCGATCGCGTTGGCGAAATCCATCGAATCGAGTTCGACCGGCGGCGATGCGCGCCTGATCATGTTGCAGCAGGCAATCGCCACCCAGCTCAACATCGACAATGGCGTAACGCAGCCCAACGACCTGATCGACGAGGCCGTGACGTGGCTTAAAGGGCAGGGCGCATGGGCCGGGCTTGGCGTCAATGTCGACGCCAACAACGACGGCTTCATCGATACCAACGCCGGCGGCACGGCGCTGGCGGGCAGTGCCGTCAAGACGACCACGAATGCCTGGATCAAATATGTCGACGTCACCGATCCGAGCTCCGGCATCACCGACTGGAGCAACGGCAAGGAAGCCGACGGCGAGGGCCTGAAGAACGCATTGATGTGGTTCAACCAGGATCAGCTGGTGACGTCCGGACCAGGCGGCCATGTCGCTTGGTTCGATGGAACCAACATCATCGACGAGCATCTCAACACGCTCGATCAATTCTGGCTGACGTTGCATGAAGTGGGAGGCCTGACAGGCATCGCCTGAGGCAGGCTTCCGGCCTTCCAGCCGGGTGCTTGCCGCAGCGCTGCCCGCGCGAACTGGCATGGGAAGTGGCTTCATCTTCAGCTCGAAGCAGGCAAGGGCCAGGTCCTTGGGTCTGGTCTTGATTGCCTGCGCCGTTTTTCCTGGACTGGGCGGGGTGCTGCCGGCATCGCCGGGTGTCTGGCTGCTCTGCCTGGCGCTCGCGGGGTTCGGCGGCCTTCTGCTGTTTCGTGCACGCAGCCGCACTACCGAAGAAACCGGCCGGGGTGCCGGCGTTGCGCCGACGGCGCGCGGGGCCGCCAACTCCGGTGCCCGGCAGCAGGGTTCGGAACTTACGGCGGCGGTCAAGTCCTGCCGCTCGGCATTCCTCGCCATCGCCCTGTTCAGCGGCGTCCTCAACGTGCTGATGCTGTCCAGCTCGATCTACATGCTCGAGATCTACGATCGCGTGCTGCCGAGCCGCAGCATGCCGACGCTCATCGGCCTCAGCCTGCTCGTCGCCATCCTCTATGCCGGGCAGGGCGTGCTGGATTTCATTCGCGGCCGCATCCTGGTGCGCGTCGGCGGCGCCCTCGACGAGGCGCTCGGCGCCCGTGTCTATTCCAGCGTCCTGAGGCTGCCGCTCAAGATCGGACGCAATGGCGACAGCATGCAGCCGGTGCGCGACCTCGACAGCGTGCGCACCTTCCTGTCGGGCACCGGTCCGACCGCATTGTTCGACCTGCCCTGGCTGCCGCTTTATCTGGCCATCATCTTCATGTTCCACATGGTTCTCGGCCTGACCGCCCTGGCCGGGGCAATCGTGCTGGTGCTTTTGACCGTCTTCGCCGAGCGGCTGACGCGCAAGCCGGTTACGTCAGGCACCCAGACCGGCATCATCCGCAACGGCCTGACCACGACCGGCAACCGCAACGCGGAAGTGATCGCGGCTCTCGGTATGGGCGGCAGGATGGCCAGGCGATGGGAGGACGCCAACCGCGACTATCTCGCCGAGCAGCGCAGTGTCAGCGACATCGCCGGCGGCTTCGGCGCTGTGTCCAAAGTGCTGCGCATGCTGTTGCAGTCGGCCATGCTCGGTGTCGGCGCCTGGCTGGTGATCGAACAGCAGGCGACCGCCGGCGTCATCATCACCGCATCGATCCTGAGCGGCCGCGCACTGGCCCCCGTCGACCTGGTCATCGCCAACTGGAAAGGTTTCCTGACGGCGCGGCAAGGTTGGCAGCGGCTGACCCGGATTCTCGCGGCGTTGCCGCCGGACGCCGCGCCGATGGCGATGCCGGCGCCGAGCAGCCACGTGTCGATGCAGGCCGTCAGTGTCGCGGCACCCGGCACGCAGCGGCTGCTGATCCAGGACGCCGGTTTTGCCCTTGAGGCGGGGCACGCCGTCGGCATTATCGGCCAGAGCGGTTCCGGCAAGTCGACGCTGGTGAGGACGCTTGTCGGAGCCTGGCAGCCCGCCGCCGGCAGGATCCGGCTCGACGGTGCCGACCTCGATCAATGGTCGCCGGAGGATCGCGGCCGCTTCATCGGCTATCTGCCGCAGGACGTCGAGCTGTTCGCAGGCACGGTCGCCGAGAACATCGCGCGTTTCGAGCCCCACGCCGATCCCGCCTTGATCATTGCAGCGGCCAGGGCGGCCGGCGCGCATGAGCTCATCGTCGGCTTCCGCGACGGCTACGAAACCCAGATCGGTGAACTTGGCGAGGCCGTCTCCGCCGGCCAGCGCCAGCGCGTCGCGCTGGCGCGCGCGCTCTATCGCGACCCGTTCCTGGTGGTGCTCGACGAGCCGAATTCCAACCTCGACGCCGAAGGCGAGCAGGCGCTGTTCCAGGCGATTTTCTCGGTGCGGCAGCGCGGCGGCATCGTCGTGCTGGTGGCGCACCGGCCGAGCGCGCTCGGCACGGTCGACTTCATCCTCGCCATGAGCCAGGGCCGCGTTCAGGCGTTCGGCCCCAAGGACGAGATCCTGGCCAAGCTGTTTCCGCGGCCGCAACCGGCGGTAGCCGCCGTGCCCCGGCTCAGGCTCGCCGGCGAAGAGCCAACGGCGCCTGGCGCGCAGGCGGGCGAGTGAAAGGAGGAAGGATGTCCGGTTCTTCCCATCAATCCATCCAGCGCTACATGCGCCTGGGCCTCGTCGCGGTCGCGCTGCTGGTCGGCGGCGTTGGCGGCTGGGCCTCGCTGACCCGGATTTCGGGAGCGGTCATCTCGTCGGGGGTTCTCGTGGTCGATTCCCACGTCAAGGACGTCCAGCATTCGACCGGCGGTATCGTCGGCGAGATCGCCGTGCGTGACGGCGACCGTGTCGAACGCGGCGCGCTGCTCGTTCGGCTCGATTCCACCATGCCGGCGGCCAATCTCGCCGTCGTCACCAAGGCCCTCGATCAGTTGTCGGCGCGCCAGGCGCGCCTCGAGGCCGAACGCCAGGGCGCCGACGCCATCGTTTTCGCCAAGGATATTCTCGATCGTCGCGGCGATCCGGCGATCGCCGAGATCATTGCCGGCGAGGAACAGGTCTTCGCCACCCGGCGGGCGGTTCGTTCCGGCCAGAAGAGCCAGTTGCGGGAGCGCATCCTCCAATTGCAGAAGGAGATCGGCGGCGACACGGCGCAGGCGGATGCCAAGTCGCACGAAATCGCGCTCGTCGAGGACGAACTGGCCAGCATACGCGCGCTGTGGACGAAACGGCTGATCTCCATCGACCGCCTGACGGCGATGGAGCGGGAGTCGGCGCGGCTCGACGGCGAGCGCGGCCAGTTGACGGCGGCTTTGGCGCAGGCTCAGGGCAAGATCGCCGAAATCAACTTGCAGATCATCCAGATCGACCTCGAACTCAGCACCGACGTCAACAAGGATCTGCGCGAGATCGACGCCAAGGTCGGCGAACTGACGGAACGCAAGATCGCCGCCGAGGACCAGCTCAAGCGCATCGACATCCGCGCGCCGCAGGACGGTGTCGTACAGCAGTCCATCGCCCATACGATCGGCGGCGTCATCACTCCCGGCCAGACGATCATGCAGATCGTGCCCGACAGCGACAGCCTGGCGGTCGAAGCCAAGATCGCGCCGAGCGATATCGACCAACTCTGGGTCGGCCAGCCGGCGGCGCTGCGCTTCTCGGCCTTCAACCAACGCACCACGCCGCAGATCAACGGCACCGTCGAACGGACCTCGCCGGATACGACCACCGACCAGCGCACGGGCATCAGCTATTACACCGTACGCATCTCGACGACGAGCGCCGAAGTCGCGCGCCTTGGCGAGCTCAAGCTGGTTCCAGGCATGCCGGTCGAATCCTTCATCAAGACCGCCGACCGGACGGTGATCTCCTACCTCCTCAAGCCGCTGGAGGACCAGATCAGCCGCGCCTTCAGGGAATGAGGATCGCAACCTTTCGATCTGCTTTATCGGGATGAGCGGCATAGTCGATACCGCAAAGCCGGCCGTGCCCCATCAACCCGTCGGTGCTGCCTCACGACGGGCAGGCAGGTTGCCCTTATTTCCTCTGCCCAGGCGCGTTCGCGCCGGGCGGCATGGAGGATGAAACCAAGTGACATCGACGCCGGTTATCAGTCGCGAAGCGGCGCCATTGCCCGTCGCTGCCTTGATGGGCGCCATGGTGTCTATCCAGATTGGCGCCACCTTTGCCAAGGGCCTGTTCCCGCTGATCGGCGCGCAAGGGACGACAACGCTGCGGCTAGTGGTCGGCGCGCTGATGCTGATCGCGGTGCTGCGGCCCTGGCAAATGCGGCCCTCGCGCGCCACCATGCCGTGGCTGGTCGCCTATGGGGTGACGCTATGTGCGTTGAACTTGTTGTTCTATGCCGCGCTTGCGACCATCCCGCTCGGCATCGCGGTGGCGCTGGAATTTTCCGGGCCGCTGCTGGTGGCGACGCTGACCTCGCGGCGTGCCAGTGACTTTGCCTGGATCGCGCTTGCGGTTGCCGGGATCGTCTTGTTGTCGCCCTTCGTCCGCTCTCTCCAGCCGCTCGACCCGGTGGGCGTGATGCTGGCGCTGGCGGCGGGCGGCTTCTGGGCGCTCTATATCGTGCTCGCCCAGAAGGCGGGCGCGGAGCTTGGCACCCGCACCACGGCCTATGGCATGGCGATCGCCGCCGTGCTGGTGCTGCCCTTCGGCGTGGCGCAAGCCGGAACCGCGCTGCTCGCGCCGTCGATCCTGGTCAGCGCGCTCCTCGTCGGACTGTTTTCGAGCGCGCTGCCGTTCTTTCTGGAGATGGTGGCGCTGACCCGGATGCCGGCCCGCATCTATGGCACTCTGACCTGCCTTGAGCCCGGACTGGGCGCGCTGGCCGGCTTCCTGTTCCTGCACGAAAGCCTGACCATGCCGCAACTGGCCGGCATCGCCGCAGTGATTACCGCCGCCTTCGGCGCGGCGCTGACATCGAAGCCGCCGGTGCCGTCGCCGGAGTAGGGACGGTAGACAGGCTCATGCCGCGAAGCCGGTTCGGCGTTCTCCCTGGCCGCGAGCGATCCGGCCGTTCGCTGTTTCGTCGTCAGAACTTCACGCCGAGATTGACCTTCGCGCCCTGGTCGACCGTGCCGCCGCCGAACTGGCCGGTATAGGACAAGCCGAGCGTGGCATTGGCCGACATGTTCAGGTCGAGACCGGCCTCGACCACAGCCGCGTCCCTTGCGACAGGCACGCCGGCGATGGTGAAGAGATCGCCGCCGGCAAAGGCGAAGGTGGAGGTCGGCGTCGCATCGCCGAAGGCATGGCGCCAGCCGAGCATGCCGCGCGCCGTCGCCCTGATCTCGCCGAGGCCCAAATCGGTGGAAGCACGCAGGCCGAGCGTGGTGAAGGTGGCGTCGGTGGTCGAGCCGGCACTCGTCAGCGCCGCGGCGCCACCCGTTTCGCTGAAGCCGTCGGTATGCACGCTGACATAGGCGAGATTGGCGAAGGGTTCGAACTTGAAACGCCCGGTATCGGCCTTGTAGGCGAGTTCGCCGAAGACCTGCGCGGTGCCGGCATCGTAGTCGGCCGACAGCCCATCCGTGAATCCGCCGAAAGCGACGGCGCGTTTGGTCGAGAGGCTGTTCCAGCTGTAGGCCGCACCGGTGCGGAAGGCGATGGCGCCCCAATTGGTGCCGCCATAGAGGCCGAGATGGTAGTTGTCGCTCTTGCCCGAGGAATTGCGATCGTCGGCGTCGAAGCTCGAATGGCTGTAGCCGCCGATCAGGCCGACGCGCCAGCCGCCGACCAGCGTGTCGGCGCCGGCCAGCAGGCCGCCGGTCGAGCGGTCGAAGGCGGCGGCGTTGCCGTCGCTGTCGGTATTGCTCCACGAACCGAACGCCTGGCCCCAGACGGCGAAACGATCGGTGTCGGCGGCGACCATTTCAGGCCCGCCTTCGCCATAGGCCATGACGGGCAGGGCAGCAGTGCCGCCGGCCTCGCCGAAGGCGGCGCTGATGCGGCTGGTGGCGGCGTCGCGGATGAAGCGGCTGTCCTCGATCAGCATTCCCTTGGCCGAGGCGTGGATCTCGCCCGAGAGCTGGTCGAAAGCCGCCTGGGCTGTTGCTGCGTCCGGCAACGCAAAAATGGCATCGTAGAGCGGATCGCCGCTGCCAAGACTTTCAGCGCCGCCGCCGGTCGCGATCTGGTTGGGCGTCAGGCCGACCGAGGCGAAGGTGTTTTGGACAACATCGAGATAGACGTGATTGAGGTCGTAGCTGTCGACCAGGCCGAGGAAAGCCGACCCGGTGTTGCCGCCAATCGTATATGTCCCGGTGACGCCGCCATCAGCTTGCAGCACCGTGTAATGCGTGCCCACTACATAGGGTGCGCCGTCGAGTTTGACCACGTCGATTAGCGCGCCGCTGTCGATCGTGGCGGCGCCCGTCGCATGGAGGAAGTCGGAGGTGCCGGTCGAGGTCAGCTCGACCAGGTAGATCGAGCCCGCCGCCTGGTCGACATTGCCCGCGACATTGAGCGTGCCGATCGAATTGCCCGGTGCGATGATGCCGCCCGACTTTGCCGCGATGCCGCCCACCGTGCCGTTGCCGCCCAGCATGCCGCCGGTGATGGTCACAAGCGAACTCGCCAGCGATCCGTTCACGGCCAGCCGTCCGCCGCTCACATTGGTGGCGCCGGTGAAGCTGCTCGAATCGGCCGTCAGGTTGGTGTTGCCGGCGATCTGGTTGATCGTCCCCAGTCCGCTGATCGTGGCATCGAACGCATAATTTGTATTGGTATGGTTGAAATTGAGCGCGCCGGTGCCGAGGCCGAACTGCAGCGTGGCCGAGTCGAGGATGCCGGCGCCTATCGCCGCGGCGCCTGCCGCGCCGCCGATGTTCAGCGTGCCGGTCGAGCCGGCCTGGCCAGCGATCACGGTAGCGAAGTCCACCAGAGCGGTGCCGCCGTTGGACAGCGTCACCGAAGCCGTGCCGCCGACACCGATCAGCAGGTCGCCGTGCATCTCCCACAGCGAAGTCTGGCCGTCGACCGTTGCCTGGGCCGTGGCGTCGGCACCAATCGCCATCGCGGTGATGCCGCCGGAGGCGATGCCGCCATTGGTCACGGCAAGAGTGCCGCTTCCAAGACCGCCAAGGAGCAGCCCGTTCTTGTTGGTCCATTTCGAATCCGTGCCGTCGACGGTTACCGCGCCAGCGCCTGTTGCTCCCCCGCCCACAAAGACGGAATCAGCATCCGCTGAACCGCCGTTCGTGATGGAAAGCGTCGCGTGACCGCTCGAGCCTACGGTAAGACCGTCATCGGTGCTCCAGGAGGATCCTGGCCCGTCCACCGTCACGGTCGCCGTCGCGGTATCGAACTCGCCGAGCATCGCTGCCTGGTTGAGGACTTGGCCCTTGTTGGTGATCTGGAGCGCCCCTGCGCCCTTGAAGCCGACAAACAGGTCGCCGGAATTCGTCCAGGTCGATCCCTGTCCATCGACCGAGACCCCGCTGGACGAACCGATTTCGAGCGCGACATAGCCACTGGCGTTGCTGACAGCGCCGCCGCTTGAAATCGTCAGCATGCCGCTCCCGCCGTAGCCAACAACGAGATTTCCGCTGTTCGTCCAGGAGCCCGCGCTGTTGATCTCCGCAGTACCGATCGAGCCGGCGTCATAGCCAAGGTAGCCCGAGTCATTGCTGACCTTGCCGCCGTTCGAGACTGTCAGCGTGCCCTTGCTGGCACGGCCGACGTAGAGATTGCCGTTATTCGTCCACTTCGATCCCGTACCGTCGACAGTCACCGCGCCGGTCGAACCCGCCGTATTGCTGATATAGCCCCAGTCATTGCTGACAACACCGCCGTTGGTGATCGATAAAGTGCCGTCGCCGAGATCGCCGACACCCAGGTTGGAACTGTTGGTCCAGGTCGAGCCGGCACCGTCGACGAAGACCATGCCGGTCGAGCCTGCCTTCGCGCCAATAGCCCCCCAGCTGTTGCTGACAACGCCGCCTTGGAGGATATGCAGAGCGCCATTGCCGAAATCGCCGACGATCAGCGATCCGCTGTTTGTCCAGGTTGAGTTGTCGACGATTACGATGCCCGTCGAACCCGCCAACGCGCCAACATAACCTGAAGCATTGCTGACCTTTCCGCTGCTCGAGATCATCAACGTGCCTGTCCCGTCGAGGCCGACGGACAAATTCCCGCTGTTGGTCCAGGTCGAGCCGGCGCCATCGACCGTCACCTTGCCGGTTGAATCGGTGCTGTAGCCCACTATGGCATCAGCATTGCTAGCCACACCGCCGTTCTTGATTTCCAGCGCGCCGTCGCCATCATGGCCGACATAGAGCGTTCCATTGTTTGTCCAGGTCGCATCATCGATCGTCGCCGAGCCGGTCGAACCTGAATACAGGCCGATGTAGGCGCTGTCGCTGCTGACCTTGCCGCCGCTGGAAACCGTCAGCGCGCCAACGCCGGAACTGCCGATCGTGAGGCTACCAGTGTTAAGCCACGTCGAACTCCCGCCATCGACCGTCACCGCACCATTGGAGCCTGCATGCCAACCGATGGTGCCCGTGGCATTGTTGACCGCACCGCCATTGGTGATGTCCAGCGTGCCGTCGCCAAATTCGGCGATATAGAGGTCCCCACTGTTGGTCCATGTCGAGCCGAAACCGTCGACCGTCACCGTGCCGGTGCCGTAGCCGTAGCCGACATGACCCCCAGTGTCGCTGACAGCGCCGCCGTTCGAGATCGTCAGGGTGCCGTTGCTGTTGTTGCCCAAAGCAAGGAAAAGGTCCGAACTGTTGCTCCAGAGCGAGCTTGGTCTAACGACGCTTACCTCGCCGCTTGCGTCCGAAGCGTAGCCGAGAAAGCCGGCGGTGTCGGCGAGCGTGCCGCCGTTCGTAATCGTTAGCGAGCCTGAGTAACTCGCAATGGTGCCAATAAACAGACGTTGCGCAACTGCGTTCGCCGCATCTATCACGGCCGGATGTGGGAACGTCGGATCGAGAATAACATCGTCGCTCGATGTCGGAACGGTGGCTGGGCTCCAGTTTCCGGCGGTAAACCAATTCGTGGAGGCAGCGCCGGTCCAGGTCTCGGCTGCTTTGGCGGCGATTGGCTGACCAAGACCGACCAGTGCGGTCGAAGCCAGCAACAGATACTTCATCCCCGTCGCCTTGCGGCCTGCAAATGTGTTCTGCGGCATCCAAACCCCTGACATGATAGTCGTTTCACCCTGAGGCTGACATGTCATTGGAGCCCGGGCTTGTCTTGGGCAGGGCCGCACTGGAATTGGACTGGAGCGAAGTGCCGTATTTTTCCGCGCACTGTGGCAGTTTGGCGCCATCGACCGCCGCGGGATCTCGGCTTTTGACGGAGAGGAATCGGAAAGCGCGTGTCCGGCTTCCGGGTATCCAGATCTACCTGACGCTCGTCGGCGTGTAGCCGAAGCGGCGGCGAAAGCAGCGATTGAAGTAAGACACGTCGCTGAAGCCACTGATCATGGCAATTTCGCTGACGCGCATCTCGCCGTTCTGTCTCTGCGAGAGCATCCTGTGGGCCCTCTGCAGGCGCAGTTCGAGAACGCGCTCGGAGAAGCTGATACCCGTCTCCTGCAGGAGATCGTGAACATAGCGCGCCGATAGGCCGAGTTCTTGCGCGACGTTTTGCGCCGAGATGCCGGGGTTGGAAAAGTTGTCGGCGATCTTCGCCAGCACCGCCTGCAGCCTGGCTGCCGGCAACCCCCGCAAGCCGGCCAGTTCGGCAGGCTCGCCCTTGGCGCCTGTCACCAGGCCGATCAGGTCGACGATCGTTTCCGTCGCGTGTGCGATCAGATCGGGCGAGACGAGAGGGCGGCCGGTTTCAAGAAGTTGGCAATAACGCTTGAGAAGATCGAGAGCTTCGTTCTCGGCGCCGATCTTCAACGCCAGCCTGTCGTCGATCTGCGGGAAGGCCTGTGCGAGGACAGCACGGGGGACCACCACGTTTGTCCACATATTGCTGTCGGCGCCGGCCATTTTCAGCGCTTCCGATGCCGTGACCAGCACCGCTTCTCCTTGCCCGACACCATAGTCGCGGCCGGCCTGCGCGCCGGTCAACAGCGTGTCGGATTTGTTGATCAGCAGGAGATAACCGTCATTGCCGTCATCGGCGATATTGCTGGCCTTCCTCGTTGCGTGCTTGATCGTTCCGGACATCTGGCCAAGAACCAGTGATCCGACAGCCGTGGCTTCGATCGCGGCTTCGAAAGGCAGCTTTTCCGATATGCCGTATTCGACCGACCAAATCTGCGCGACATGGATGTCCTGCCAGAGGGAAAATCGATCGCTATCATTGAGATGCGACGGCAGTTGAGCCGATGAAAACACCGTCTTTCGCGACAATCGAACACCCCGATAACCCGCAGCTTCAGAGAATATCGAAACGAAATGTTTCCTGATCCTGGAACATTGATCGTTTGGCGTTCAACTGATCGAATTAAATATATAATCCAGTATGATCAGGCATGGCGTCACCCGGAAGTATGACGCGGCGAAATCCTTGAGGTGAGATCGACCTCTTTTACAACGAGCGGCTGCCCGCCATCCGGGGAGGTGGGCACGTCAGGAAACAGGGGGCGTGGTGGAGAGACTGAGCGGCGAAGTCCTTTCTTCGATCATCGGCGATATCTACGATTGTGTTTTGAATCCGGAAGGCTGGGCCGGGGTAATGACCCGGATCACGGAGGCCGTCGACGCGGCCTACACCACCATCGCGCTTGCCAGCACTGCCGGCAACCATGGCCGCTTCGCGGCTCAATCGCCCTGGGATCCCGTGCAAATGCGCGTGCTCCAGGAGGACTATGACTTCGACGCAATTCCCGGACTGAAGGCCGCGGTCGTCGGCGACATCGACACGCCCGTCGCGACGCTGTCGCATATGAGCGAAGCCGAACTTCAGCAGACGCCATTTTTCCAGAATTGGGCCAAACCGCAGGGATTGCGCGAAGCCTGCATCACCAAATTCGTCCATACGCCGGACCGGATCGGGCTGATGGGCTGCACCACGCGGGCCGACAGGGGCATCATCTCAGCGGAAGAACAGCGCTTCCTGGCATTGCTCTCGCCGCACCTGCGCCGTGCGTCCTTGATTGGAGATCTGCTCGATCAGGCTCGCGTTGCCGCCAATTTTTACCGCCAGGCGCTGGATCATCTCGCCGTCCCTGTCGTGCTTACCGGCGCGAACGGAGCGATCCTGCATGCGAATGGGGCTGCCGAACGGATGTTTTCGGCGCAAGGTCCCATTCTTTCCAGGAACGGCCTGCTCCAGGCGCAGAACCCGGCGACAGCCCGCGCCTTGCTGGAGGCGATCGCCGGTGCCGCGAGCGAGGATGCTGCGCTCGGCTCTCGCGGCATAGGCCTGCCCATTTCGGGCCCGGGCCAGCCGCCCGCCGTCGCCTATGTATTGCCGCTGACCGAGGGAACCGCTCGCGCGGCTTTCCGGCCGGCCTGTGCCGCGGTCTTCGTTTCGACCACGACGTCTTCTTCTCCACTCCCGGAAGCCGTTCTCACCGCGCTGTTCGACCTTACGCCCGCGGAGGCGCGGGTCCTGCTGCGCATCGGCGGCGGATTGTCCGCGTCGAAGAGCGCGCTGGCGCTCGGAATCGGCGAAAACACCTTAAAGACCCACCTCAACCGCATCTTCGCCAAAACCGGCACGAGACGCCAAGCCGATCTCGTCAAACTCGTTTCGGACATAGGCACGCCGCTGGCAGCTCAGCAAAGCTGAAGGCGCCGATCGTCGGGGGACTCGACATCCTCGTCGATGCGCGCCTGATAAAACGCCCCAGCCGTAGCGGGAATGTCGTCAGGCTCGGAAGCCGGGCAGTGCCAACTGGCTGTCATCGGCTGCGGCGAACGCATGGCGGCGCCGATCGACTGAGGCTTAACGGCCACACCGGCCGAAAAAGCGCGGCATTGCATTCCAGGACAATTCGCGTGCGGCCCAGCCCAAGACGTAGCCGGCGGACAATGCGACATCGGGGCGACGACAACACCGGATCTCCGCGAGATATTGTGGCGGGGACCACAACATTCTCGGGGCGGCAGACAAACATGAAAAAGATTCTACTCGCAACGGCCTTCATTCTCGCGCCGGTCGGCATGGCATGCGCGGCTGACATCAACGAGGTTTCGCCTGTTGCCGGCTACGATTGGTCCGGCCTCTATGCTGGCGTGGACGCCGGCTATGTGGCCGGAAAATCCAATCTTTTCATCGCCGACGGCTTCGGCGGCGGGGCGGACCTCAACAGTTCGCTTGATCCGAACGGTTTTGTCGGTGGCATCCATATCGGCGCCAATTACCAGATGGCGAACAGCTTCGTGATCGGCGCCGAGGCTGACATCGCCTACAGCAATGCCGATGGACTGACGCCTCTCGATACAGGTGGCGGTGGCGTCAGCGCGCTGCTCAAGAGCGAACTCAAATGGTCGGGATCGGCGCGGCTACGGGCGGGCTATGCGTTCGACCGGACCTTGCCCTACATCACCGCCGGCGTCGCAGCGGCCAAATATGAGGTGACCGCGATCAGCGCTGGCGCCGGTGGTGAAATACCGTTCCACGACGAGAGCCATGTCGGCTGGACGGTTGGAGCCGGCATCGAGCATGCCTTCACCGACAGATGGATCGCGCGAGCCGAATATCGCTACTCGGATTTCGGCAGCCAGGACCTGTCGTTGGCAGCCGGTCTACCCACGGAGACGAATGTCGACCTCAAGGCGCACGATATCCGGGTCGGACTCAGCTACAAGTTCTGATCCGCGGACCTGACACCCCTGCGCCGGAGTTTCCACGCGGGGGATGCAATGCTTTTGGGGCAGCGAACGAACGATGAAAACCATTCTTGTGGCGATGGCCTTCGTCCTCGTGCCGGCCGGCCTGGCATGCGCGGCGGATGCCACCGAGGTTCTGCCGGTCGCCGCCAGCTACAGCTGGTCGGGGGGCTATATCGGCGCGCAAGCCGGATACGCCTGGGGAGACGCAAGGGTCGGGCAGACCTTTGCGCCGGGCAGCTTCGACGATTATGGCTGGGGTTACGGTTCGTCCGGCGGCTTCGGCGGGCTGTATGCCGGCTATGCCAAGCAGTTCGACGGTGGACTGGTTCTTGGCATCGAGGGCGACTACAGCTTCGCGGGCGTGAAGGACACCACGCACTATCGGGCGCTCGGCGTCGACGATCCAGACTTTGGCGGCGAGCTGGAGCTGGATTCGGTTGGCTCCCTGCGCCTACGGGCCGGCTACGCGATGGATCGGTGGTTGCCATTCGTCACCGGCGGCCTGGCGGTGGCAAGCTATAAGCACGCCACTGTCGACATTCCCGGCGGTCCCTACGCCGACATCAGCGATACCGTAACGGGCTACACGCTGGGTGCCGGCGTAGAATACGCCGTTACCGACAATTGGCTGGTTCGCGGCGAATACAGGTTCGCCGATTTCGGCCGCCATACGTCTCAGCGCCATATGATCGACAATGGCGCTCCCCTCAATCCGGACGCGATCGACCTGACGACGCACGATATCCGCGTCGGCATTGCCTATAAGTTCTGACCGTCAAAGCTGCCGATCTCCGGCGCCGGGGGAGATCGGTCGTCATTCGGCCTTCCCCGATCGCCGCCGTCGGACCCCTCATGGACTTCGCTGAAATGGAACCCATATTGAGTCCATGGAGCGTTGAGCGTGTCCTTCGCGCGGGTGGCCCTTCTTGCCGTGGCCTTTGTCGTCGCGGCCGTCGTTTCTCCCTTCTCGTCGGCCGGGAGCGAGAGAATCGCGCTGAGCGTCGCCATTGACGGCGCCATCGGGCCGGCAAGCACCAGGCAGTTCGAGGAAGCGCTCGATGCCGCCGTCAAGCGGGACGCAGCAGTCCTCATCCTGAAGCTGGACACGCCCGGCGGGCTGGTCACCTCGATGCGCGAGATGATCGCCGACATCCTGGCCTCGCCGGTGCCTGTTATCGGCTATGTCGCGCCGGCCGGCGGCCACGCGGCGAGTGCCGGCACCTACATCCTCTACGCCACCCATGTCGCGGCGATGGCGCCGGGCACCAATCTCGGTGCCGCGACACCGGTCGAGATGGGCGGGCTGCCGTCGCTTCCGGGCGGCGAGGAGGACAACGGCCCGACCAAGGACCAGAAGGACGCCACCGGGCGGCCGGCGGGCGACGCGATGATGGCCAAGGTCACCAATGACGCGGTCGCCTTGATCCGCTCGCTGGCCGAACTGCGCGGACGCAACGGCGACTGGGGCGAGAAGGCCGTGCGCGAGGCTGCAAGCCTGTCGGCCAACGCGGCGCTGCAGGAACATGTGATCGATTTCGTCGCTCGCGATCCGGCAGAGTTGCTGCTGCTGGCCGATGGGCGCACCGTCGATGTGGCCGGCAGGAAACAGGTGCTGGCGACAAAGGGCCTACCGGTCGAGACCTTGGAACCCGGCTGGTTCATCCGGCTGCTTGCCGTGATCACCGATCCCAATACCGCCGTCATCCTGATGCTGGTCGGCGTCTACGGCATCGTCTTCGAGTTCACCAGCCCCGGCGCCGTCGCGCCCGGCGTCATCGGCACCATCTGCCTCGTCCTCGGCCTCTATGCGCTCAACCTCTTGCCCATCAATTATACTGGCCTTGCCCTGATGCTGCTCGGCATCGCCTTCCTCGTCATCGAGGCCGTCAATCCCACCGTCGTTCTTGGGCTGGGAGGCGTGGCCGCCTTTCTCCTCGGCGCCGCTATGCTGCTGAGGATCGAGGGGCCGGGCTTTGCCTTGTCCTGGGCCGTCATCGGCCCCGCCGCCGCGCTGACGCTGGGCCTGGCACTGCTGACAGGCACCTATGTCTGGGCGGCGCGCCGGAATCCGCCACGCATCGGCGGCGAGGCCATGCGCGGCCTCCCTGTCGAGATCCTCGACTGGCAGGGCGGCGAGGGGCATGTGCTGGCTCTGGGCGAGCGCTGGCGGGCGAGGGCCGATGAGCCCGTGGGGCCTGGCGACCGCGTCGAGGTGACCGATGTCAGCGACCTGGTGCTGACGGTGCGGCGGCGCGACGCGGAAAACAATGGAGCAAGACAATGATGGTTGGCTATATCGCCTATCTGATCCTGGCCCTGGTCGTGATCATGTTCCTGTCCGCGGCGATCCGCATCCTCAGGGAATATGAGCGCGGCGTGGTCTTCACGCTTGGCCGCTTCACCGGGGTCAAGGGCCCCGGCCTCATCATCCTCGTTCCCTTCATCCAGCAGATCGTTCGGGTCGATCTGCGCGTCGTGGTGCAGGACGTGCCGCCGCAGGACGTCATTTCGCGCGACAATGTCTCGGTGAAGGTCAACGCCGTGCTCTATTTCCGCATCGTCGATGCCGAACGGGCGATCATCCAGGTCGAAGATTTCATGACGGCCACCAACCAGCTGGCGCAGACCACGCTGCGCTCGGTGCTCGGCAAGCACGAACTCGACGAGATGCTGGCCGAGCGCGACAAGCTCAACAGCGACATCCAGGAGATTCTCGACCTGCGCACCGATGCCTGGGGCATCAAGGTGTCCAATGTCGAGATCAAGCATGTCGACCTCAACGAAAACATGGTCCGCGCCATCGCCAAGCAGGCCGAAGCCGAGCGGCTGCGGCGTGCCAAGGTGATCAATGCCGACGGCGAGCAGCAAGCGGCGGCGAAACTGGTCGAGGCGGGCCGGATGCTGGCGGCCGAGCCGCAGGCCATGCAACTGCGCTATTTCGAGGCCCTGCACGACATCGCCGGAGAGCGCTCGTCCACGGTGGTGTTCCCGCTGCCGGTGGATCTGCTTGGGCAGTTTTTGAAAGGGCAGGGGAAGTGAGAGGAGAGGTCGTGCTAGCTTTCTTTCAAAGCCGCCACGGCGGCTCCGGCGCGAAGCGCTTGCCGATCCAGTCGGCGAAGGCGCGGGTCTTGGCGGCCTGGCCCTTGGCCGAGGGCATGACGATGTAGACCGCGCCTTCGTCGGCAAGCGTCCAGTCCTCCAGGACCTGCACCAGCCGTCCGTCGGCGAGTTCGCGGCCGACCAGCCAGTCGGTGCTCATCATCAGGCCGACGCCTCGCACGGCGGCCTCGACCAGCACCTCGGCGTCGTCGGCGACGAGCGGACCGGAAACCTCGACGCGCGCGTGCCGTCCCCGGCGGTCTGTCATCTCCCAGGCCGGAAAGGTCTGGAAACCGGTGAAACCAAGGCAATCGTGATCGAGCAGCGCTTGCGGCGTTTGCGGCCTCCCTCTTCGGGCGAGATAGGAAGGTGCGGCGCAGAGCAGCCTGCGCCGCGTCGCTACCTTGCGCGCCACCAGGCGCGAATCCTCCAGCGCACCGAGCCGCACGGCGACATCGAAATTCTCGGCGACGAGGTCGGCGAAACGGTTGGAGAACTCGGCTTCGATGCGGATCTCGGGAAATGCCGCGAGGAATTCCGGCAGCAGCGGGCCGATCCACATGCGCCCGAAGGTGCCAGGCAGCGCCAGCCTGAGCAGGCCGCGCGGCGTGCCGCCGGCATGCGCGGAAGCGGCCGCCTCGGCCTCGTCGACCGCGGTCAGGATGGCGCGCACGCGCAGCAGGAATTCAGCGCCCGCCTCGGTCAGCGACACGCTGCGCGTCGTGCGGGAGAGCAGCCTGACCCCCAGCCGATCCTCCAGCGACCGCAGGCGCCGTGACAGCACCGTCGCGTCGCGGCCAACCAGCACGGCTGCCCGGGTGAAGGAGTGCGCCTCGGCGATGGCCGCGAAGGCCGCCATTTCGGCAAGTGCCGCCGGCTCGTGGGATTGCTGCATAAAACACAGAACTCAAATGCGAATGGCAAGGATTATCCAGAAATAGCGCAACAGATAGTTTCACTCAACCCATCAATCGTCCCAACCCGGAGTGAAACCATGAAAGCCATCGAACTGAGCCAGCCCAGGCTGGACGCCTTCCGCGCCGCCACCGTCGCCACGCCCGAACCGCAGCGCGGCGAGGTGCTGATCCGCCAGCGCGCGGCGAGCCTGAACTTCGTCGATGTCGCGGTGGCGAGCGGCAACTATCCCGGGCCGAGCTTCCCGCTCATTCCCGTCGCCGACGGCGCCGGCGAAATCGTCGCGCTCGGCGAGGATGTCACCGGCTTCGGCATCGGCGATCGCGTCGTCGTCCACGCCAAGCCGCGCTGGATCGGCGGCCCGCCACGGCCTTACGAGATGACGCAGATGCGCGGCGTCTCGCTGCCGGGGTCGCTGGCCGAATATGTCGCGCTGCCGGCCAATTCGGTCGTGCCGGTGCCGGCGCATCTCTCCTTCGAGGCGGCATCGACGCTGCCGATCGCCGGCACCACCGCCTGGAACGCCATCCGCGCCGCCAATGTCGGGCCGGGCTCGGTCGTCGTGCTGCTTGGCACCGGCGGCGTCTCGATCTTCACGCTTCAGCTTGCCAAGGCGGCCGGCGCCACCGTCATCATCACCTCGTCGTCGGACGAGAAGCTGGAGCGGGCAGGCGCGCTCGGCGCCGATCATCTCATCAATTATCGCGCGACGCCGGACTGGGACGGCAAGGTGCTGGAACTGACCGGCGGCCTCGGCGCCGACCTCGTCGTCGAGACCGGTGGCACCGCCACCTTCGCCCGCGCGGTCAACGCCACCGCTCCCGGCGGCACGCTGTTCACCATCGGCTTCGTCACCGGCGCCGAGGCCACGGTCAACCTGCTTCCGATCATCATCAAGGCGCTGAAGGTGGTCGGCAACAACACCGGATCGGTATCCGACCTGCGCGACGCCACCCGCGCCATCGGCGCTGCCCGGATCGAGCCGGTCGTCGATAAGGTATTTTCACAGGACGAGGCGGCCGAAGCCTACGCACACATGGCTGCCGGCGGCCTGCATTTCGGCAAGCTGGTGTTCGGGCTGGAGTGGTGAGTGGAAGATGACGAGCGAAATCTCCCCCCTCGAGGGGGAGATGTCGCCGTAGGCGACAGAGGGGGTCGGTTCGACCGGGCTCGGCCTGCTGCGCGGCAGATGGAGGTTGGCGCCTCACGCGAGAAGACCCCCTCTGGCCTGCCGGCCATCTCCCCCTCGAGGGGGGAGATTACGCACGGCCTCTAGATCAGCTTCTCCAGCGTGATCGGCAAATCCCGCACTCTTTTCCCCGTCGCGTGGAACACCGCGTTGGCGATGGCCGGCGCGACGCCGACGATGGCGAGTTCGCCGACGCCCTTGCCGCCGAGCACCGAGGAGTGCGGGTCGGGGATGCCGACCGAGATCACCTCGATATCGGGAATGTCGGCATTGGTCGGCACGAGATAGTCGGCGAGATTGTTGTTGATGATGCGGCCGTGGCGGCGGTCGACGATGCCTTCTTCCAACAGCGCCTGGCCGATGCCCATGATGATGCCACCCTTCCACTGGCTTTCGGCGAGTTTCGGGTTGTAGAGCCGGCCCGAATCCAGCGCCGAGACCACGCGCGACACCCGCACCGTGCCGAAATCCTCATCGACGCGCACCTCGATGAAATGCGCGCACCAGGAGTGGCGGGAATAGTCGCCCTCGGTGTGCGGCAGCGCCATGGCGATGGTGGTGTAGTTCTTGTAGCGATCCTGCGCCGTCGAATTGGCCGGCATGGTGTCGCCGGTCGCCTCGATCTGGTCGCGGCCGACGCTTTTGAGCAGCTCGGCGATCGGGACAGCCGGGCCGTCGCCGCGCGGCGAGGCGATGCGGCCGTTGGCGACCACCAGCGTGTTGGCCTGCAACGCGTGGAAGGGCGAGCGCGGATCGCTGATGGCGAGCCCCACCAACTGGTTGAGCGCCGAGGTCGCCGCTTTATGGACCGCACCTGTCATCACGCCGGCCAGCCGCGAGCCGCCGGCGACACCGGCGCGGGGGAAGCGGGAATCGCCGAGCTTCACCACGACGTTGTCGGCCGGTACGCCGACCGTCTCGGCGGCGGTCTGCGCCAGGATGGTGTAGGTGCCCTGGCCCATGTCGATCGAGGAGCTTTCGACCTCGACCGAGCCGTCGGCGAGGATGCGCACGATTGCCTCGCCATAGGCGCGGCGCACCGGATAGGTGCCGGCGGCGACGCCCCAGCCGACCAGATGGTTGCCGTCGCGCATGGAGCGCGGCTCCGGCGTGCGCCTGGACCAGCCGAAGCGCTCGGCGCCCGCTGCGAAAGCCTCGCGCAACTGCCTGGTCGACCAGGCTTTTTTCGCGTGCGGGTCCTGTTCGGCATAGTTCCGCAGCCGGATCTCCAGCGGATCGATGCCGATCTCGTAGGCGAGCTCGTCGATGGCGCTTTCGATGCCGAAGGCCGAGGGATTTTCGCCCGGCGCGCGCATGGGGCCCGGGATCACCGAATTCACCCGAACCACATTCTGCCTCGAGGAGAAATTCGGCGTGGCGTACATGATCGAGGTGACCGACCCCAGCGGCTCGACCCACATGCCGTCGATCGATGTCTCGTTGACGCCACGATGCACGATCGACTGGATTATTCCGTCGCGGTCGGCGCCGATGGTCACCGTCTGGCGGGTCGCGGCGCGGCCGCCATAGCCGGTGAAGGTTTGCGGCCGGGTCATCACCAGCTTCACCGGCCGGCCGAGCATTTTCGCCGCGCTGGTCGCCACCGCGCCGTGGCCGAGCGCCAGCGCCTTGGAGCCGAAGCCGCCGCCAATATAGGGCGAGACCAGCCTTACGTTCTCGAACGGCACGCCGAACCACTCGGCATAGGTGCGGGCCATGCCGTCGAGCCACTGGCTCGGCTCCCACACGGTGAGCTTGTCGCCCTCCCAGCGCGCGATGAGGCCATGCGGCTCCATTGGCGCCTGGTATTCGCGCGGCGTGTTGTAGGCGGCGCAAACCCGGACCGGAGCTGCGGCGAAGGCACCTTGCGCGTCGCCCCATTCCTTGGTCATGGCGTCGATTGGAATGCCGTCGCCGGCGTTGCCGTCGCTGAGGTCTACGACGGCCGGTGCCTCGTCATAGGCGACCTTGACCAGGGCCGCCGCGGCAACCGCCTGTTCGAAGGTTTCCGCCACGACGGCGGCGACATGCTGGCCACTGAAGGTGATGTCACGCGCGAGCGGGCAATAGGGTTTGTCCGGCGGCGGCGCGCCGAACCAGTCCGAGGCGGTTTTGAGGCTGATGATGGTGTCCGGCGTCAGCACCTTGAGCACGCCGGGCGCGGCTTCGGCGGCAGTGCCGTCGATCGAGCGCACCTTGCCCGATGCGATCGTGCTTTCGACCAGCACGGCGTAAACGAGGCCTTCGAGCTGCTGCTCGAAGGCGTATTTCGCGGCGCCGGTGATCTTGGCCGGACCGTCGACGCGCGACAGGCGGCCGCCGACGGCTTCCGCCAGCGCGCCGTCGGAGGCATCGCCATGTCTTGCGTTGTGACCATGTCTTGCATTGTGACCATGTCTTGCAGTGTGAACGGTCATGCCGTCTCTCCCAATTTGAGGATGGCGCGCGCGACGACGCGCGGCGCGAGCTCGATCTTGTAATGGTTGGCGCCATGGTCGACGGCGCCTTCGACGGCGAGCAGGCTGGCGGCCCGGACGGTCTCCGGCTCCAGCACCTTGCCTTTCAATGCGGCCTCGACGGCCCGCGCCCGCCACGGCTTGGTCGCGACGCCGCCGAGCGCCACGCGCAGGTCGCGGATGGTGCGCCCGTCCGCCTCGAATTCGACGCCGACGGCGGCACTTGCCGCGGCGAACTCATAGGACTGCCGGTCGCGGATTTTCAGATACGTGGAATTCCGCGCGGCGGCGGAGCCGGGGATCTCGATGGCGGTGATCATCTCGCCGGGTTCGATCGCGTGTTCCCTGTCCGGCGTGATGCCGGGCAGCAGGAAAAAATCGTCGACCGAGACCTGGCGCTCGCCGGAGATGGACGATCGCGTCGAAGGCGACCAGCGCGGTGGCGAGATCGCCGGGGTACATGGCGATGCAGGCCTCGCTGGTGCCGAGCACCGCGTGTCCCCTTGTGACGCCGCCGATCGCCGAACAGCCGCTGCCGGGCTGCCGCTTGTTGCAGGCGGAAAAATTCGACGGATCGCGGAAATAGGGGCAGCGCGTGCGCTGCATCAGGTTGCCGCCGATGGTCGCCATGTTGCGGATCTGCGCCGAGGCCGCCTGCCACAGCGCTTCCGAGACGGCGGGGAAGCGGCTCTTGATGTCGGCGTGGTCGGCGACATGGCCCATCCTGGCCAGCGCGCCGATGGCGGCGCCGCGCTCATCCACCTCGATCCGGTCCAGCCCCTTGAGATGGGTGATGTCGACCAGCGTCTCGGGTTCGGCGACGCCGCATTTGGCGAGGTCGATCAGCGTGGTGCCGCCGGCGAGCAGCATGGCGCCGGGAAGGGCGGCCGCTTGCCGTGCCGCGTCGGGCGTGGTGGCGCGCAGGTAAGAAAAATCCCTCATGACGCGGCCTCCAATGCTGCCTGGCGAACGGCGGCGACGACATGTGGATAGGCGCCGCAACGGCAGAGGTTGCCGGCCATGTATTCGCGGATTTCTTCGTCGGAGCCGGCATGGCCCTCGCGGATGCAGGCCACCGCCGACATGATCTGGCCGGGCGTGCAATAGCCGCATTGGAAAGCGTCCTGTTCGAGGAAGGCGGCCTGCACGGGATGCAGTTCGCCCTCCCGTGCAAGCCCCTCTATGGTGGTGACGGCGCGGCCCTGGGCTTGCGCGGCCAGCGTCAGGCAGGCCAGCACGCGCTCGCCGTCGACATGGACGGTGCAAGCGCCGCACTGGCCGTGGTCGCAGCCCTTCTTGGTGCCGGTCAGGCCGAGCCGCTCGCGCAAGGCGTCAAGCAGCGTGACACGCGGTTCGAGCTGCAGCGTGTGGCGCTGGCCGTTGATGTCGAGATGGACGGGGATTGTGGTTTTGGTCATGGGCGTCTGGCTCCAGTTGCTTGACGCTGAGGGGATTGAAGTGGTGTCGAGGGGGAGATCACGCTCTCGGCGGCCTTCGCCAGTCTCCATAGATTCGAAACACGTGACATGCCGGTTTCCCTGATTATATGATAAAGGTGCTCCACTAAAACGGAGGCGCCTCCGTTTATTAGGTGGTGGCTGACCCGGCAGGGTTCAAGCCCCGAATTCAACGTGGAGAAAAAATTGGCCGTGGAGCCGCCCATCGAACAAAAGGCCGCAGAGGCAAAGCCGCTGCGTGCGGATGCGCAGCGCAATCGAGACCGGCTGGCCGAGGTGGCGGGCGCCGTGTTCGCGGAACACGGCATCGACGCCTCGCTGGAGGAGATCGCGCGCCGCGCGGGTGTCGGCATCGGCACGCTCTACCGGCATTTCCCGACGCGCGAGCATCTGGTCGAAATGGTCTACCGGCGCGAGGTCGAAGCGCTGTGCGCGGCCGCCGGCGAGCTCGCCCAAAAACATCCCTCCGATGTCGCGCTGGAGGAATGGATGCGGCGCTTCGTCGACTACATCGCCACCAAGCGCGGCCTGGCGACCAGCCTGCGCGTCCTGCTCAACACCAATTCGACGCTGTTTTCCGACACGTCGGGAAGAGTGTCGCAGGCGTTGCGGCAGCTGGTCGAGGCGGCCGTGGCCGACGGCACCATCCGCGGCGACGTCGATGCCTCCGACGTGCTGCATGCATTGGGCGGCATCTACTCGGCACCCGACACCAAGGACTGGCGCGACCGTTCGCGCAGGCTGGTGTCGCTGCTCATGGACGGCTTGCGGTTCGGGGCGGCCAAGGCGCGGTGAGGGCGATTTGGATTGGCTCTCCAGCCTGTGCAAGCGACCTCGCGGTGTCCCGCTTCATGCCATTCATGGTGAGCGCGCCGTATGCTAGAGGCGTGATTGCGGGACGGTGCTGATTTGCATGCCGTCCACGATTTGAGGGGCATCCGATGTATGTAGGCCGTTCCTACAAGGTGATCGATTTCGCGCTCTGGTCGCGGCGCAGCGTCATCTACATGGTGGTGGTGAGCGGACTGGCCGTGGCGGCCTACCGTCTGCCAGGGGTCACCGGCTTCTCGGTGCCATGGTCGGTGGTGCTCGTGCTCGGCACCACCGTGTCGCTCGTTGCCGGGTTCAAGAATTCGCAGGTTTTGACCCGCAGCAGCGAAGCGCTGCAGGCCTTTACGCAAATCACCGCCAGCAGCCGGTTGTGGTCCAATTTCTGCCGGGACTTCATCGACGCGCCGACGGCCCGGCAACTCATCTACTGCCATATCGCCTGGATGACGGCGTTGCGGTTCGCGCTGCGGCGGCCGATGCCATGGGAATCCATGGAGCGGGCCGCCAATGTCGAATACCGGCGGCGCTACCATGTCCAGGAGGATGCCGGCTCGATGGCGGACGAAATGCGTCCGCTGCTGGCCGAGCAGGCCGAAGGGGTCCTGAAGTCGGCTCAGCCGGCGCTAACGCTGCTCGAAATGCAGTCGGTCCAGGTCAATGCGTTGTTCAAGGACGCCAAGATTCCTCCGCAGATCTATGTCGAGCTGACGAAGCTGATCCGCGATTTCCATGACCAGCAGGCGCGCTGCGACCGCATCAAGAACAATCCGTATCCCCGCCAATACGCCATCGTCAGCTCGATGTTCGTGATGATCTTCTGCACGCTGTTGCCGTTCGGCGTCGTTCCGGTCTTCGCCGACATGGGCAAACTGGGCGGCGCGCTCGGCCCGGTCGCGATCTGGTTGACGATCCCGTTCAGCACGCTTCTGGGCTGGGCCTACATGTCCCTCGACCAGGTCGGCGAGAGCAGCGCCAACCCTTTCGAGGGCAACGCCAACGACGTTCCGATCTCGCAAATCTGCCGCGACATCGAGATCGAACTGCGCGCCGGGCTTGGCGAGGCCAACCTTCCCAAGCCGTTGCTGCCGGTGAATGACATCGCGACCTAGGCAAGGGCATCGGCGCCCTGCAAGCCCATTTTCACGGTCATTATGGGCGTTAAATGCATGCGTGCGTGCATGTAATCGGGAAACTGGCCACCGAGGCGGCACGCGCCGCCCGTGAGACCATTGCTGGAATGGTCCATCTGTATCGGGTGACCGCTATTGCCGGTCCGGCTGGATTTGCCGGCCGGAGATCGCCCTCAGCCAGGGCGCCAGGTGGAAGGCGCTCATCAGGAGGTACATGGCCGGCATGCCGGTAAGGGGCGAGGCGTTGGCGCCCATGCATAGCATGGCGCCGTCGCCACCCTGGACGCAGGAGAGCAGCGCCATCAGCGCGAAGGTCGGCGCGGCGGCTAAGCACAGCCAGCCGGCGACGCCGGGCGTGGTCGTGTTTTCGGGGAGGGCACTGCCGCCGCTTATGTGGATATCGCTCATGATGCTTGTCCGTTGATGGTTGGGCCGGTGCCGCGGCATGTGGGCATACCCCTCACCCCGACCTGCGGTCCGACCTCCCCACGAGGGGGAGGTACGGGGGGATCGCGCTGTCGCCAGATCCTTACTGGTCGTCCTTGTCGCGGAAGGCGGCCTCGCCGGCGGCGGACACTTCGGCCCACTTCTTGTCGGCGCCGGCCTCGTAATTGTCGTGCCAGTTCCACCACTGGTAGGTCGGGGTCTGGGGATAGCCTTCGGGCGAATCCTCCCAGACCTCCTGGCGGCCGAGCGGCGTGGCGTCGAGATAGCTCCAGACGGTGCCCATCTGCTCGTCGCCGCGGGTGTTGATGAAGTAGGTGCGGAAGACGCGCTCGCCGTCATGGATGAACACGTTGTGGCCATGCCATTCGTCGACGCCGAAATCCTTGTCGAAGCTGTCGGTGATCGTGTACCAGGGCATCTTCCACTCCATCCGCTTCTTCAGCCGCGCAATGTCGGCCTGCGGCGCGCGCGAGGCGTAGGCCAACGTGGTGTCGCGAGCGTTGAGATGGGCGAGGTGGCCGACCTGGTCGGCACCGAGCGAACAGCCGCGGCAGGCGTGGTCGGGCCAGCCATAGACGCCCGGCTCGAAGAAGGCGCGGTAGACGATCAGCTGACGGCGGCCTTCGAACAGGTCGAGCAGGCTGGCCTTGCCGTTGGGACCCTCGAACACATAGGCCTTGTCCACTTCCATCCACGGCATGCGCCGGCGCTCGGCCGCAAGCGCGTCCTTGGCGCGCAGCGTCGCCTTTTCCTTCACCAATAGCTGCTCGCGCGCGGCCTCCCAGGCCTGCGGGGAAACGATCGGCGGGGTTTTCATCGTGACGTGCTTGTTCATTGATCTTCTCCTTTGCCAGTCATTGAGCCGTTATGTGTCGTTGCTTGCTGTTCGAGGGGTAGAGTAGGGCGGTGAGGCGGAGAGGTGGGAGTTACAAGTGTGACGGGATTTGCGTCGGCCGGCCCGGCGCAGCAGGGATGGCGGGGCCGTGATGTGTGCTCGAGGTCATTGGAGGCAGGCATTTCAATTATCCCTTATGAGATGCTTAATAATAATACCTGAGATGCTCAGGCTAGCGAACGCCGACATTGGCGTCAACGGCGGTCACGCCGCCTTGGCCAGATGGCCAGGTCAGTATCGGCCGGTATGGCTTGCCGGATGGCGGTGTTGACTTAAGTTAGGGCGGCGCGGCGCGGGGCGGGAGTTACAAGTGTGACGGGATTTGAATGGACTCGCTGATCACGGCGGCAGGGCTGGCGCTGGCCGCGGGCGATCCGCTCGGCGCGCTCGACCGTGTCGCGTTGCGCGAGGACGCGCCGGCGCTGGCGTTGCGCGGCATCGCCATGGCGCAGCTCGGCGATTTCGACCGCGCCAAGGCGCTGCTGCGGCGGGCCGCGCGGGGCTTCGGCCCGAAAGAAGCGGTGGCGCGCGCCAGATGTGTCGTCGCCGAGGCCGAGATCGCGCTGGTCTCGCGCGCTCTCGGCTGGCCGACGAAGGCGCTCGACGCGGCGCGCGCGGCGCTGGAAAAACATGGCGACCGGCTGAACGCGGCGCATGCAGGGCACCTCAAGGTGCGGCGCCTGCTTCTGCTCGGCCGTCTCGACGAGGCCGAGCACGGGCTGGCAGGTCTCGATCCGGCGCTGCTGCCGCCGGCCTCGCGCGCCGCGCACGAACTCGCCATCGCCGGGATCGCGATGCGGCGGCTCAGGACGAAGGCTGCACGCGCGGCGCTGGAGCGGGCGCGGCAGGCGGCACGGCTCGCCGGCATTGCCGGACTGTTGGCGGAGGTCGACAGCGCCTTCCTGGCGCTTGAGGCACCCGCCGCGCGGCTGATCGCGCAAGGGGAGACGCGTCCGCTGCTGCTCGAAGAGGTCGAGTCGCTGCAGGCGTCGCCGTCGCTGGTCGTCGATGCCTTCCGTCATGGCGTTCGCGCAGGGGAAACCACGGTCTCGCTCGCGACGCGGCCGGTGCTGTTCGCGCTGGCGCGTTCGCTGGCCGAAGCGTGGCCGGGGGACGTATCGAGGGAGGAGCTCGTGGCGCGTGCCTTTGGCGGCAAGCATGCCGATGAATCGCACCGCGCGCGGTTGCGCGTCGAGATCGGCCGGCTGCGCGGCGAGCTGCGCGCGCTGGCGGAAATCAGCGCGACCAAGCGTGGTTTTATGCTTTCGCCGCACCAGGGGCGCGCGACAGTGGTGCTGGCGCGGCCGATCGAGGAGCGGCATGCGGCGGTGCTGGCCTTGCTCGCCGACGGCGAAGCCTGGTCGAGCTCGGCGCTGGCGCTGGCGCTCGACAGCAGCCAGCGCAGCGTGCAGCGCGCGCTGGAGCCGCTGGCCGAGTCCGGCAAGGTGCAGTCGTTCGGCCACGGCCGGGCGCGCCGCTGGATGACGCCGCCGGTGGCGGGTTTCACGACCACCTTGTTACTCCCGGCGCCGCTGCCGAATGGCTAGGAAGGACCAAGACCATGATCGAGGATCAGGACATGAAACATTCAGCGGCCGAAATCCTGCGCGAATACGGGCCCTTTCCGGGGGTGGACAGGGTGCACGGGGTGAGCTTCGACGGCAACGATGTCTGGTTCGCCTCGGGCGACAGGCTGAACGCCTTCGACCCCGAAAGCGGGCAGGCGCTGCGCTCGATCGATGTCGCGGCGCACGCCGGCACCGCCTATGACGGCCGGCATTTCTTCCAACTCGCCCAGGACCGCATCCACAAGGTCGACCCCGACACCGGCCAGGTACTGGCCAGCATTCCGGCACCCGGCGGCGGCCGCGACTCCGGACTGACCTGGGCCGAGGGAACACTCTGGGTGGGGCAGTACCGCGAGCGCAAGATCCACCAGATCGACCCCGAGACAGGGGCAATCCTGCGCACGATCGAATCCAACCGCTTCGTCACGGGAGTGACCTGGGTCGACGGCGAGCTGTGGCACGCCACCTGGGAAGGCGACCAGAGCGACCTGCGCCGCGTCGACCCGCAATCAGGCAAGGTTCTGGAGAAGCTCGACATGCCGGCCGGCATGGGCGTGTCGGGGCTGGAATCCGACGGCGGCGACCGCCTCTTCTGCGGCAGCGTATCGGACGGCGTGGTGCGGGCGGTGCGCCGGCCGAGGTAACGCCGCGGTCACCTCAAATTTGTCCATCCGCCGGCTGGCCGTTGCCTGCCGCCGGGCCTAGATAGCTGTCCGGCGGGCGGCTCGCCCTGGACATTTTGCAAAGGACCAACCATGCCCGAACAGATCACCTTGAACGACGGCGCCGCCATTCCCCAGCTCGGTCTTGGCGTCTGGCAGGTCGACCAGGACATCACCGCGCAGGTGGTAGGCTGGGGGATCGAGGCCGGCTACCGCCTGATCGACACCGCGCAGGGCTACCAGAACGAGGAGGGCGTGGGCGAGGCGATCCGCGGTGCCGGCGTGCCTCGAAGCGAGCTGTTCATCACCTCGAAACTGCGCAACGGCGCGCATCAGTCCGACGCGGCCCGGCGCGCCTTCGACGAGACGATGAAAAAGCTCGGCATCGACGAGATCGACCTGTTCCTGATCCACTGGCCGGTGCCCAGCCAGGACAAATATGTCGAGGCCTGGAAGACGCTGATCGAGCTGAAGCAGGCCGGCCGGATCAAGTCGATCGGGGTTTCGAATTTCAACCGGGACCATCTGGAGCGGATCATCGGCGAGACCGGCGTCGTCCCGGCGGTCAACCAGATCGAGCTGCATCCGCGCTTCCAGCAGCGCGGGATCAGGGAGTTCCACGCCCGCCACGACATCCACACCGAAAGCTGGAGCCCGCTGGGCAGCGGCCGGCTGCTCGCCGACCCGATCATCGCCGGCATCGCCCGCAAACACGGCAAATCGCCAGCGCAGACGATCATCCGCTGGCATCTCCAGCAGGGCCTGATCGTCATCCCGAAGTCGATCCACCAGGACCGCATCGCTGCAAATTTCGACGTCTCCGATTTCGAACTGGACGCGCAGGACCTGGAAACCGTCCGCGGCATGGATTCGGCCAGCGGACGGGGCGGACCGGATCCGGCGACCGCCGCGTTCCTGTTCTGAGGCGCGGGTCCTGGTTAGCAAAGCCGCCGCCGCCCCAACAGCCGATCTCCCCCCTCGTGGGGGAGATTGGCCGCTTGACCGCTTTCGCCAATATCAAACGGTTGCAGGAGTGAGCGGAACGCTGAAGCGCTCAATCTCCCCCCTCGTGGGGGAGATGCCCGGCAGGGCAGAGGGGGGCGCTGTCCCGCCGGCGTATCAGTCTGCCAAACCCGCCGCGATAGAAATACGTTGGCAGACATTGTCGATGTCATGAACGTCGGCCCCTGCGAGAATCGGCACTGAGGCTGGCGCTCTACGGCGCCCCCCTCTGTCCTGCCGGACATCTCCCCCACGAGGGGGGAGATCGGTTGTTTGGCCGCTTTCGCCAATTGCCAAACGTTGCAGGAGTGAGCGGAGCGCTGAAGCGCTCGATCTCCCCCCCTCGTGGGGGAGATGCCCGGCAGGGCAGAGGGGGGCGCTGTCCCGCCGGCGCATCAGTCTGCCAGACCCGCCGCGATGACAATGTGTTGGCAGACATTGTCGATGTCATGAACCGTGTCGACCCCATCGGCACTGGCTGTTGCTCTACGGCGCCCCCCTCTGTCCTGCCCGTCCTCCGCAGCAGCTGCGCTGCAGCTGCGGAGGGTGGACCGGACATCTCCCCCACGAGGGGGGAGATTGGCCGCTTGGCCGCTTTCGCCAATTGCCAACGTTGCAGGAGTGAGCGAGCGCTGAAGCGCTCAATCTCCCCCCTCGTGGGGGAGATGCCCGGCAGGGCAGAGGGGGGCGCTGTCCAGCCGGCATATCAGTCTGCCAACCCCGCCGCGATGACGATGTGTTGGCAAACATTGTCGATGTCGTGAATCACATCGTCGTTCCAGAACCGCAGCACGATCCAGCCATCCTGTTCCAGACGTTTCGTCCTGATCGCGTCGGCCATTGCAGGGTCTGCGTCGCCGTGCTGCGACCCGTCGACTTCCACGACAAGCTTCTTCTGCGGGCAGGCGAAATCGATGATGTAGCCTGCGATTGGGGATTGCCGGCGGAAGCCAAGGCCCATGAGCCTGTGAGCGCGAAGCTCGTTCCAGAGCTTCAGTTCGGCATCGGTCATGACCTTGCGCATCGATCTGGCGTTTGCGCGGTTCTGCGGGGGCAATGGTGTGTGAGGCATGGCTGTTTTCGATGCTGGCGGGCTTCGATTTGATAGAGGCTGGCGCTCTACGGCGCCCCCCTCTGTCCTGCCGGACATCTCCCCCACGAGGGGGGAGATTGGCCGCTTTTGCCGCTTTTGCTAATCTTCGTCCTCGCCTCTAAATCCCAGAGCCATCCAGCTGCTGGGCGTCGTCGCCTTCCCAGGGGGCGGGCATGGAGGCGCGGCTGAGGTTGGCCGAGGGGAGCGGCATCCAGCATTTCAGCTCCGGTTCGGCGTATTCGATAACGCGGCCGGGCGAGGAGTCCGACGCTCGCCAGCCTTCGCTGGCGAACTGGTCGCCGCGCGCCCAGTAGGCGAGGTCGACTTCGGCCGGCCCCTGTTCGGATGGGCGGACCGTGACCAGGATCCGGCTGCCGTCCCTCGGCGCCGTCGACATGTGGCGCCAGCGTTCGGGCTCGTCCATTGCATTTCTCCTCAGATGCCGATGCACTCCAGGCTGCGAGTGTCGCCTCGCGTCCGGGAGCGGTCAACCCGGACTTTCCGCAACAACGAGCCGCCGGCCGTTCCCTGCCGCGAACCGCGGCCGCCGTCGGTGAATTGGCTGTGCGAAATGTTGCCCGGGAATACGGCGCGTTGTCGGCTTCCGCCGGCCACATTCGTCCTCGGCAGGGCAGTGGACGCCCGGAACTGACGACCGACGCATACATCAGGGGAACTTGAAAACGTCGGTCGCCATCGGGGGCGTTGGGGCGCATCGTGTTGGGGACGCGATGCAAGGTCAGGCTAGGCGGATACCGGCCGTCTTCAAGCGGAACGCCGGCCCATGGTGAACGAAAGGTTACTATCCACAGGCATGCCTCGCTCCGGACCGGCGTGCGGCCAGCTGTGCGCAACAGGGCGCTGCCGGCCATCGGCGCTCGACGGGCCGCAGTCCGGTTGATAAGCCCGTCTGCGAAGGAGCGCCTGAGTCGAAATGACCGTTGCGATCGAGATGGGAAACACGACGGCGGGCGCCCCGGCGACGCTGGATCTCGAGGAATTGCTGGCGACGCGCCTGTTGGTGCAAGGCAATTCGGGTTCCGGCAAGTCGCATCTCCTGCGCCGGCTCCTGGAACAGAGCGCGCCCTGGGTGCAGCAGACCATCATCGACCCGGAAGGCGACTTCGTGTCGCTGGGCGAGCGTTACGGCCATCTGGTGATCGACGCCGAGGAGCATACCGAGCGCGGCCTGCAAGCGGCCGGCGAGCGGGCGCGCATCCACCGCGTCTCCACCGTGCTCAATCTCGAAGGTCTCGACGCCGAGAACCAGATGCGGCGCGCCGCCGCCTTCCTCGGCGGGCTGTTCGAGGTCGCCCGCGACCATTGGTATCCCCTGCTGGTGGTGGTGGACGAGGCGCAGCTGTTCGCGCCGGCGGTGGCCGGCGAGGTTTCGGACGAAGCGCGCAAGCTCTCGCTCGGCGCCATGACCAATTTGATGTGCCGGGGCCGTAAGCGCGGGCTTGCCGGCATCATCGCCACCCAGCGGCTGGCGAAGCTCGCCAAGAACGTCGCGGCGGAAGCGTCCAACTTCCTCATGGGCCGCACCTTCCTCGACATCGACATGGCGCGCGCGGCCGATCTGCTGGGCATGGAGCGGCGTCAGGCGGAGGCTTTCCGCGACCTGGAGCGCGGACAGTTCATGGCGCTCGGCCCGGCGCTGTCGCGCCGGCCGCTGGGGCTGCGCATCGGCCCGACGGATACGAGCCCGCGCAACGGCACGCCGCGGCTGATGCCGCTGCCGGAAGCAGCGCTTGAAGATGCGCGCGCCATCATCCTGGCTGCGCCACCGCCCGAGACGACGCGGCCGCAGCGCCGGGCGGCGGCGTCGCCCGACCTGCTCGACCAGCTGATGGCGGCGAAGTCGGCGGCTCTGGAAGTGCGCCCCGGACCGGCGGAGCCGACAATCAGCGCCGAGGACCTGGCGGAGCGCCGCGAGCGCGTCGACCGCGTGCTGCGCGCCGTGCTGGCCGAACCCGATGCGGGATTTCGCGTCATCGGCGTGCTCTACCAGGAATTCGTGGTGCGCTGCCGCATCGAGGGCCTCGCTTCCGTCGTGCCGGACCTGGCCGAGTTCCGCCGCATGCTGACGCGTGCCCGCGCCGGCCTCGGCTCCGAGACGACGCAGGACGACGCCTGGCGCGACGTCTCGGTGCGCGCCTCGCTGCTGCCCGAGGACATGCAGGGCGTGTTCATGATGATCGCCCGCGCGGCGAAGGAGGGCTGGCCGTGCCCGAGCGACGCGGCGATCGCCCGCGCCTATGGCTCGCATTCGCTGCGCCGCGCCCGGCGCCTGCTGACCTATATCGAGGAGCAGGGCCTCATCGTCTGCCAGCTCGACGGCACGGGAAAGCGCACCGTGACGCTGGTCGAACTCGCCTGGGCCACGGCGGCCGGCGACCCCAACGCCGGGGAGGCGGAGCAGGGGAGCCTGGCACTGTGAGGCAGTGAAGCGGCGCGCTGAGCACCCCAAACAGGCCGAACTCCGGCCCCGCATACCGAGGCAATGTCGGTCAGGCCGCAGATTTTGTAGAAATATACGAGGGACGCGATTTTTTACTAGAACAAAACGAGAACATGTGCTAGTCTATCCCACTGGTTGATATGGCGCATTCGAGCGGCTCATCATTCCCTGGCATCGCGGAGCCGCTCTAACTCTTTGTTTTCATGAAATTCCGGACGGGATAAACCGTTTCACGCTTGTCCTGGAATTGCTCTTTTTCCGGCAATTGCTCTAGGGTCGACAGATGGCAGAAGTTTCACAGATTCGCCTGTCCGGTTCGCCCGATGCGGCGCCGTCCGCGCTGGGAGCGCGGGCGTTGAAGGCCGCGCGTGACATGCTGTCGAAGGCGCGCCTGCTGGCTCGCGCCTGGAGCGAGACGATCGACGACGATGATCGCGAGATCCACGCGGTTTCGCTGACCCGCCGCGCGATGCTGGCCCTGTCCAGGGCCATCGGCGTTTCCCCGGCATTGTGTCCATCGCTCGCCTTCGAGACGGATGGACTGGACGAGCCCGCTTCGGCGCTGGCGAACAGCATCGGGGAAACCGCCGCCCGGCTGCCGATGCTCGAGGCCCTCCATCTCGTCACCAGCCTCTATCCGGTGCTGCTGCCGGCCAGGGCGCGCGGCGAACGCGGGGCGTTCTACACGCCGCCGGCGCTCGCCAATCGGCTTCTCGACCAGGCCGAGGAAGAGGGGCTGGACTGGCGCACCGCGCGGGTTCTCGATCCCGCCGCCGGCGGCGGCATCTTCCTGTTCCATGCCGCGCGCCGCATGATCGCGGCGCTCGGCGATTGCGAGCCGGCCTTCGCGCTGAGCCACGTCGGCACCAGGCTTGCCGGTTTCGAGCTCGACCCTCACGCCGCCGGGCTCGCGCAAGGCGCTATCGAGATCGCTCTCGCCGATGTCGCGGCCAAGGCAGGCCGCGCCGCCCCGACAATCGTGACGGCCCGCGATACGCTCGAGGCCGAGCCGGAGCCCGCCTTCGATCTCGTCGTCGGCAATCCGCCCTATGGACGTGTTTCGCTGTCGCCGGAGCTCCGAGCGCGCTATGCGCGTAGTCTCTATGGGCACGCCAATCTCTACGGCGTTTTCACCGATGCCGCGCTGCGCTGGACCAAGCCCGGCGGCCTGATCGCCTTCCTGACGCCGACCAGCTTTCTCGGCGGCCAGTATTATTGTGCCTTGCGCGGTCTTCTCGCCGGCGAAGCGCCACCGGTGGCGATCGATTTCGTGCATGCGCGGCGCGGCGTTTTCGAGGACGTGCTGCAAGAAACGCTGCTCGCCGTCTACAAACGCGGCGCCGGGGCGCGGCGGGCGCAGATCCACTATCTGACCGTGACCTCGGAAATCGAGGCCAAGGTCACCCGCAACGGCACGATCGCCCTGCCGGCCGACCGTGCCGCGCCCTGGCTTGCCCCGCGCACGCCCGCGCACAGCCGGCTGATCGCCCGGGCCGAGGCCATGACGCATCGGCTTGCCGATTGGGGCTATGAAGTGTCGACCGGCCCGCTCGTCTGGAACCGCTTCAAGGGCCAGTTGCGCGACCGCGCCGGCGGCAAGGGCGTGCACCCGCTGATCTGGGCGGAATCCATCACCGCCGACGGCCAGTTCACCTATCGCGCGCGCAAGAAGAACCACGCCCCCTGTTTCAAGCTGGAGGCCGGCGACGGCTGGCTGCTGGTCGAGCAGCCCTGCGTCCTCGTCCAGCGCACGACCGCCAAGGAACAGGCCCGCCGCCTGATCGCCGCGGAACTTCCCGAGACGTTCATCGAGGCGCATGGCGGCGTCGTCGTCGAAAATCACCTCAACATGGTCCGCGCGACAGGCGCGACGAAAGTGCCGGCGGCGGTCGTCGCGGCGCTGCTGAACAGCCATGTCGCCGACGATCTTTTTCGCTGCATCAGCGGCAGCGTCGCCGTCTCGGCCTTCGAACTCGAAGCGCTGCCGCTGCCGCCGCCGCGAAGCACCGGGGCGCTGGCCAGGCTCGTCGCGGCCGGTGCCGCGCGGGAGCGGATCGAGGCGGAATGCAATCGCCTCTACGGCGAGACCGGATGACGGCGCGTCCGCCCTATGCGAGCCGCGATCTCATTGCCGGGCGGCTGCCGCTGATCTTTCCCGAAGGCACGCCGAACCGCCTCTATTGCACAAGGGAACTTGCCGCCAGCACGGTGTTCGCCGCCCTCTATATCGGCGCCGTCGAGGGGTCCGGACGATATCTCGGCCCGGTCCATGTCTATCGCATGACCCGCGAGCAGGCGGCGTTGGCTGACGATGCCGACCGCGATGCCTATGCCGCGAGCGTCCTGCGCAAGAACGGCATCGTTACGGGAACACGCTGGTACGCCGACAACACGCGCGAGCCGATCCGCGACGAGACGCTGCGCGACGGCCTGGTGGCGATCGGCGCCATCGCGCGGCGCGAGGATCTGCCGACGACATCGGGCCAGCCGCGCTATGCGCTGAAGGCGGATTTCGCCGCTTTGTTCGATCCGGCGCTGGAAGGCGAGGCGCTGGAGGCGGCAATCGCCAATTTTCAGGAAACGCATCTCAGCAAGGGCGCGCTGGCCCGCGTGACCATCATGCGCGCCGGCGCCGCCGCCAACTCCGCCGGCATCCGCGTCACCTTTCCGAACGGCGAAACCAGGCTGCTGGCGCCAGGGCCGAGCTCGGTCATCGCGCAAGCCGTTATCGAAGTGTTCGCCAAGCGGTTCCTCATCGCTCCCGCCATGCTGTGGCTGAGCGAGAGCGGCAACAAGGTGGTCGTGCGCGACGACGCCATCGCCAGCGCGATCGGCCTCAGGATCGAGGCCGACAAGAACCTGCCCGACATCATCCTCGCCGATCTCGGCCACAAGGAGCCGCTGATCGTGTTCGTCGAAGTGGTGGCGACCGACGGCGCCATCACCGACCGCCGCCGCGACGCCATCCATGCCATCACCGACGCGGCCGGCTTTGCCCGAAAACAGATCGCTTTCCTCACCGCCTACCAGGACCGCCAATCCGCCGGCTTCAAGAAAACCGTCGCGCAACTCGCCTGGGGTTCGTTCGCCTGGTTCGTATCCGAACCCAACCAACTCCTCGCCCTGCACGACGGCACATCAGGGGCGCGCTCACTCGGAAGCTTGGGCTGGAGCGCGTAGGGCTAGTCTGGCGCTGGAGGTAGGCCGCATCTGCGGCGGCGAGGGCTGCTTTGTGCCACGAGTGGTGTCACCGAGCAGATATTCTGATGTCGCTTTTGGGGCCGCAACCTGATCGTCCGCGATTGGGAGCCACATGGGCTAAAGCAGCTGTTCCGGCCTTTCTGTCGGTTCTGTGATTCAATTTTATGACATCTTGCATGTCCGTTGCAACGCGAGCGGACTTTCGATGCCAGAGCAGAAAGATGCCGCCGAGCCTTGCGGCAGGGCGGCGTCTTTTGCTTTTCGCGATGTTGTCCCGATCAGGCCTCCAGGATAGCCACGATCTCGTAGGTGTCCGGATCGACGATGACGATGCGTCCGTCGGCCAGCACGAAATACTCGTAACGTTCATAAGCCGGGACGATCTTGACGATACGGGGTGGCAGCCGATGCAGGCGGATCTTATGCCGGGGCACCTCGACGCCGACCGAGATGTCGAAGCCGACATCGCGAACAGGCTGGACGTGGGTCTCGTGGATGATCTGCGTGATCTGCGTCTTCTGCTCGACCGTCACGTTGTTGATCGAGGCCGTCTTGTTCTGGTCGGTCTGGACGTTGGCGTTGCCCTGGGCGTTCTGCTCGGTGGCTGTACCGGTCTTACCTTGGGCATTCTGCTGGGTCGGCATCTTGGTCGTGCTCTGGGCGTTCTGCTCAGTGGTGGTGCCGGTCTTGCCCTGGGCGTTCTGCTGGGTCTGCATCTTAGTCGTACCCTGGGCGTTCTGCTCAGTGCTGGTGCCGGTCTTGCCCTGGGCATTCTGCTCGGTGGTCTTCATCTTGGTCTTGCCTTGGGCCTGCTCATTCGTCTTCGAACCCTTCGGGCAGTTGGCCATGCCGGTCTGGCACTTGGCCGTACCCTGAGCCTGCTCCTCGGTTTTGGTGCCAGCCTGACCCTGGGCCTGCTCATCGGTCTTCACCTTGGCCTGACCCTGGGCCTGCTCCTCGGTGTTGGCGCCAGCCTTGCCCTGGGCATTCTGCTGGGTCTGCGACTTCATCTTGCCTTGGGCCTGCTCGCCCGCCTTGCCGCCCTTCTGGCAATCGGCCTGGCCGGCGGCGCAATTGTCGCCTCCGCTCGGCTGCGCGGATTCGGTCTGCGCCATCGCGGCGCCGCAACCGACACCGAGCGCGATCATGCTCGTGATCAGAAGATGTTTCATCTGATTTCTCCTTGGACCTAGGTCCCTTCATTCCATAAACTGCAGGCGAAAGGCATGGTTCCGAATTCGCCCGCAAAACCCGGTGATGTGAAAACGCAGACAGCAATTTTGTCAGGAACAAGGCCCGGCCAATCCGCCGCCTTCAAGAAAACCGTCGCGCAACTCGCCTGGGGTTCGTTCGCCTGGTTCGTATCCGAACCCAACTCCTGGCGCTGCACGACGGCGCAGCCGGGGGGCAGTCCCTCGGAAGGTTGGGCTGGAGCACGTAGGGGCCTGGTTTGGGCTGGAGATGGACCGCGTATGCGGCGGGAGGCCTGCTTTGCGCCGAGGAGCGAACACGCTGCGGACCTGGCAGCACAAACGATCTCCATTGGCGATGGCTCAAAGCCTAGCGGTCTGGCATCGCGTTGCTCGCCAACAGTAACGATCCGATGTCTCCGTCAAGCGCAAAACGCTCGCAGTGCTCGCCGTCGGACTCGTCGATGAAGCTGTCGATGTGTTTGAAGCCGAGCTTCGCCAATATCCGCAGCGACGCGAAATTGCGTGCCGCCGCCTCGGCCGTCACCTGCTCAAGCGCCAGGGTTTCAAAGGCGTAGCGGAGGACTTCGCGCGCCGCCTCGCTGCCCAGTGCGTGCCCCCAATGCGTGCGCGCCAGCACAAATCCCAATGCGGCTGCCTTGGCGCCGGCTGCGCCGAAGGACAGGGTTATCGTCCCGATCGCGTCCGATACGCCTGCTTGGTCTATGGACCACTGGATCGCCTTGCCGTCAGCGAACCGCCGGCGCGAACGAGCGAGCCATCGCTCGCCTGCGCTTATGTCGTCGGGAACGGGATCGCCGGCAAGGGAGGCGGATTCGACATCCGTCGCGCGCGCAAACCATGCCGGAATATCCCGTTCGCGCGGCGCCCGAAGCACGAGCCTTGGTGTCGTAAGCTTGGGAAATCGGACTGCTTCCATTGGGGCATTTTCGACTGAGGCGGCGCCAATGCAACGGCTCTGGCAGACCGCGTCCACTAACCATCAATGACGACCGTAGTGCCGAGAGGTCACCACAATAATGCGCGGCTTCGAATTCGTCACCACCGATAAACTTCGCGGCACCGATTGCAAAGCTGCACACGTGGTGAGGGGGCGCGAGGGGGCTCGCCCGCATAAGAGGCAACAATGCATCCACAGAAACCGAGTGCTCCTCCAAAGGACGCGCCGAATTGGATTGATCTTCCCCGACACGACAAGACTGTGGCGAACACGGTCGTTCTGATTGATCAAGAACCGAACCTGATTTTCGTCTGGTGACCCGCTGAGGTCGGGACCGGGAGCAACGAAGCGAGTTCGACCTTGGCTGTCGCTTATGGTCGGCGAGCAGGGTGATCGCCACCAATCTTGGCGCTTGCCGCGAGGATTCCGGCGGCCTGTGCGGTCTGAACCAATTCCCAAACGCGATTGCCTAGCTAGGTTGATGGGGCCAATGTGGATGAAGCCCCATCCGTCTGCATTCAAGGCATGCTGCGATACAGATCCGCGGCCCAGTGGGGAACGCTCACCACTTGACCCGCAACCCCAGCGAGCCGGTCAGCGCATGACTATCGCCAAAGTCTTCCAGTGCCGTCCGGGCGATGGCTTCGCCGAATACCGAAAACCTGTCGTCGGCCCAGTTGATCGTGCCGCCGATGCCGAGGCCGCCCCACAGTTGCTGGTTGCGGTTCGAAAGGCTGCTGCCGGCGAGGTCGACCGAGGAGCCATCCTCGAAGTCATAATAAAGGTTGGCTAAGCCGTAGAGGTTCGTGTGGCCGGCGCGGCCCGAGCGGTCCTGCCATTGCGTCTGGTGGTCGAGCGAGAGGCCGAGGCGGCCGAGCAGGCTGTCGTTGCTGCCGGGGGTGACCCTCGCGCCGAAGGCGTCGGTAAAGGCGTCGAGGTCGACCGACGACCAGGCAAGCTGCGCCTGCGGCGTCAGCGACCAATTGGGATCGAGCATGATACGC